>JACCTJ010000183.1 GCA_013812485.1 Thermoleophilaceae bacterium | reverse complement strand
CGCGCACAGCGTATGCTCGCGGCCTGATGGCGCGGAAGATCCGGAAGCTCCTGGTCGCGAACCGCAGTGAGATCGCCATCCGCATCTTCCGGGCCGCGGACGAGCTCGGGCTGCAGACCGTGGCCATCTACTCGCGCGAGGACCGCTTCGCGCTGCATCGCTTCAAGGCCGAGGAGTCGTACCTCGTGGGCAGGGGCAAGGAGCCGGTGCAGGCCTACCTGGGGATCGAGGAGATCGTGCGGGTGGCGAGTGACGCCGGCGTCGACGCCATCCATCCGGGCTACGGCTTCCTGTCCGAGAACCCCGACCTGGCTGCCGCGTGCGTCGCCGAGGGCATCGTGTGGATCGGTCCGCCCGTCTCGGTCATGGAGGGACTGGGCGACAAGGTGTCCGCCCGCGCCCTGGCCGAGCGGGCGGGCGTACCGGTCATGCCGGCCACGGGACCGCTGCCGGACGACGAGAGCGAGGTCGAGCGGCTCGGCGCGGAGGTGGGCTGCCCGCTGATGGTGAAGGCGAGCTGGGGGGGCGGCGGACGCGGCATGCGCGAAGTCTTCGACCCGGGCGACCTCGTCGAGCAGGTGACCGCGGCGCGACGGGAGGCGCAAGCCGCCTTCGGGCGCGACGATGTCTTCCTCGAGCGCCTGGTGGAGCGCGCACGTCACCTCGAGGTCCAGATCCTGGCCGACGAGGCCGGCGAGGTGGTGCACCTCTTCGAGCGCGACTGCACGGTGCAGCGGCGCCACCAGAAGGTGGTGGAGCGGGCGCCGGCGGCGGCGCTCGACTCCGCGACCCGGGAGGAGCTCTGCCAGGCCGCCGTGCGACTCGCGAGCGAGACGGGCTACCGAAACGCGGGCACGGTGGAGTTCCTGCAGGACATCGACAGCGGAGAGTTCTTCTTCATCGAGGTGAACCCGCGCATCCAGGTGGAGCACACGGTGACCGAGATGGTCACGGGCGTCGACCTGGTCAAGGCACAGATCCGCGTGGCCGAGGGCGCCCACATCGGCACGCCCGAGAGCGGGGTCCCGGTGCAGGCCGACATCCGGCTGAACGGCCACGCGCTGCAGTGTCGCGTGACCACGGAGGATCCCGAGAACGACTTCATCCCCGACTACGGGCGCATCATCACCAAGCGCGAGGCCACCGGCTTCGGCATCCGCCTGGACGGTGGCACCTCCCATGTCGGCGCCGTGGTCACGCCGTCCTACGACTCGCTGCTCGAGAAGATCACCGCGTGGGCCCCGACCCCGGAGGAGGTGGTGGCGCGGATGAGCCGAGCGCTGCGCGAGTACCGCATCCGCGGGCTCAAGACGAACCTTCTCTTCCTCAACGCGCTGATCACCCACCCGAGCTTCCGCGCCGACGACGTCACGACGGGGTTCGTCGACGAGACCCCCGAACTCTTCCACTTTACGCCGCGCCAAGACCGGGGCACCCGCCTGCTCGCCTTCGTCGGGGACGTGCTGGTCAACGGCAACCCGGAGGTCGAAGGGCAGCCGGACCCCGGGCCGCTCCCGCCCGCGCCGCTGCCCGACGTGCCCCACCAGCGGCACTTGGAGCCGGGCACGCGCGGTCTCCTGACAGAGCTCGGTCCCGAGGGCTTCGCCCGCTGGATGCGCGACCAGGATCGCCTGTTGCTCACCGACACCAGCTTCCGCGACGCCCACCAGTCGCTCCTGGCCACGCGCGTACGCACGCACGACCTCCTGCGCATCGCCCCGATGTACGCGCGGCAGCTGGACGGGCTCCTGTCGCTCGAGTGCTGGGGCGGAGCCACCTTCGACGTCGCCATGCGGTTTCTCAAGGAGGACCCCTGGGATCGACTCGCCGGGATGCGCGAGCGGGTCCCGAACATCCTCCTGCAGATGCTGCTCCGCTCCTCCAACGGGGTCGGCTACACGAACTATCCAGACAACGTGGTGCAGTTCTTCGTTGCCCGGGCCGCGGAGACCGGGGTCGACCTCTTCCGCGTGTTCGACTCGCTGAACTGGGTCGAGAACATGCGCGTGGCCATGGACGCCGTGCAGGAGTCAGGTGCCCTCTGCGAGGCGGCGATCTGCTACACCGGCGACATCCTCGATCCGGCGCGGTCGAAGTACGACCTCGGCTACTACGTCGGCCTTGCCCGGGAGCTCGAGGCGGCCGGCGCGCACGTGCTCGGGATCAAGGACATGGCCGGCCTGTGCAAGCCCGAGGCGGCCCGCCGCCTGGTGCGCGCGCTGCGGGAGGAGGTGGGCATCCCGATCCACTTCCACACCCACGACACGAGCGGCGCCTCCGCGGCCAGCGTGCTCGCGGCGGCCGAGGCCGGTGTGGACGCGGTCGACGCCGCGATGGACCCCATGAGCGGGCTCACCTCCCAGCCCAACCTGGGAGCGATCGTCGAGGCCCTGCGCCACACCGAGCGCGACACCGGCCTGCCGCGCGAGCCGCTGGACCAGGCCGCGGCCTACTGGGAGACCGTGCGCAGCTACTACGCCGGCTTCGAGAGTCCAATCCGAGCCGGCGCCTCGGAGGTCTACGAGCACGAGATGCCCGGTGGCCAGTACACGAACCTACGCCAGCAGGCGCAGGCGCTCGGCATCGCGGACAGGTGGCCCGAGGTGTCGCGGATTTACGCCGAGGTCAACCAGATGCTCGGCGACATCGTCAAGGTCACGCCGACCTCCAAGGCGGTGGGCGACCTCGCCGTGCTCATGGTCACCAACGACCTCAGCGCCGACGACGTGCTCGACCCGGAACGGGAGATCGCCTTCCCGGAGTCGATCGTCGAGTACTTCCACGGCGACCTCGGCCAGCCCCCCGGGGGCTTCCCGGAGGAGCTGCAGCGCAAGGTGCTGAAGGGCCGTGAGCCCCTGCGGGTGCGGCCTGGCCAGGAGCTGGCGCCGGTCGACTTCGACCAGACGCGCGAAGAGCTGCAGCGCGAGGTGGATCGCGAGGTCAGCGACGAGGAGGTCGCCTCCTATCTCATGTACCCCGAGGTGTTCGTCGAGTTCGCCGACTTTCAGAGGTTGTATGGCGACGTGAGTGTGCTGCCGACGTCCGTCTTCTTCTGGGGCCTTCGCGAGGACGAAGAGCTCGCCCTCGAGATCGAGCACGGCATGGTCCTCATCGTCCGCTTCCTGGCTATCGGTGAGCCCGACCCCGAGGGCCTGCGCTCGATCTTCTTCGAGCTCAACGGCCAGCCGCGCGAGGTGAAGGTGCGCGACCGCAGCCTGGCGCCCGCGGCGCAGCGGCGTGAGGCCGACCCGGATGACCCGGGCCACGTTGTCGCGCCGATGCGAGGCGTGGTCGTCTCGCTCTCGGTCGCGGAGGGCCAGCGGGTGGCGCAGGGCGACCGGCTGGCGTCCATCGAGGCGATGAAGATGGAGACGGCGGTGTTCGCCGAGCTCGACGGCGTGGTCGAGGAGGTCGTTGCCGCCACCGGAACGCACGTGGAAGCCGAGGACCTTCTGCTCGTGGTGAAGGCGGCTGGCGAGGACAGTGACGCGGGCGAGGACAGTGACGCTGACGACAACGAGAACACCGACGCTGACGACAACGAGAACACCGACGCCGACACCGACACCGACGCTGACGCCGACACCGACGCCGACACCGACGACTGATCCGGCGTCGGGGCGTCCGCCCCGGGCGGGCTATCCGGCCGAGCCGGCCCCGGCCGAGGAGCTGGTCGCGAGGATCCGCGGACGCGAGCGTGTCGAGCTGGTGTGGTCATCGTCCACCCGATCCACTGCCCCCGATCCGCCGGTCGGGAAGGCGA
>JACCTJ010000167.1 GCA_013812485.1 Thermoleophilaceae bacterium | reverse complement strand
ACGAAAGCTCTGCGCGCCGCCGACTGGCTGGTGAGCAACCAGGCCGGCGACGGACGCTGGCTCTACCGCTTCGACTACACCGTCGGCGGGATGGGGAGCGTGCCGGGAGCCACCCTGTCCGCGCCGTGGAGCTCCGCCATGGCCCAGGGAGAAGGCATCTCCCTGCTGGTTCGCAGCTGGCGCCTCACCCGTGACCCCGACCACCTCCGCGCCGCCCGCAAGGCGGTGCGCCCGCTCTCGATCGACGTGAGCCGAGGTGGACTGCGGCAGCGCCTCGCCGGCGGCACTTTCTTCGAGGAGTATCCGACCACACCGCCGAGCCATGTCCTCAACGGCTTCATGTTCACGGTGATCGGGTTGTGGGACCTCAGCCCCTGGTCACCGGAGGCCGCCGAGCTGTACGCGAAGAGCCGCAAGACCCTGGTCCGCGCGCTGCCGCTCTACGACCGGGGGGCCGAGCGGCTGAGTGCCTACCACCTCGGGTTTCGCAGCGCTGGGCAGCCCGTCGTCACCTCGACCGGCTACCACTGGGTCCATCGCGAGCAGCTCCGTGCTCTCGCCGGGATCGACCCGGACCCCGTCATTGCCGACTTCGTCAAGCGGTGGCGTATGCCGTCCACTTGACCAAGGCGCCTCCGGACCTCGAGACCGAGTGGTTCGGCGTTGCCGGCGCTCGCCAACCGAAAGCTCGAGATCGGCTCGCGCGGAGAGCTGGGCGCCGCGCTTGACGGCGGGAGCTGAGCGGATGCGCGAATCCACCCGGTGGAGGTCGGGGCTCCGAGCCGTGGGGAGCGCACGAGCGACTCGCTCGACGCGCGGAGCGCGGTCCTCGCGAAGCGCTACTCCAGCAGCTCGAACTCGACGCCGCATCGCTCGTAGGTCCGGGCGGCACGGCGGTCGAGGCTCGCCAGGCTCGCGCCGGCGTCCCGCGCGGCCATGGCGATCAAGCCGTCGTAGGTCCCTCCGCCACGGATCCCGGCCTCGGCGAGCTCGCGCATCCTCGCCGGATAGCTGCGGGGCGCGATCCCCAGCGGTTGTCGCTGGAGAAACTGGGTGAGGTACTCGATCACCCAGGCGTTGGGGCGGTCGTAAGCCGCCGAGCTGAGAACCGAGTAGGTCTCCGCCATCGTGTGGGCCACCAGACGTCCCCGCGCCCTCACTCCGGCCAGCGCATCGGCGGCTTGGTCGAAGAATGGATGCGCCGGATCCGCGCCCGCCACCAGGACAGACGTATCCGGGACGGTCACCGGCGGATTCGCTCGAGCAGAGAGCGGACCTCCTCGGGCCCGTGGCCGCCCGGCATGCCCGCTTCGGGATCCATGGTCAGGATGCCCCGCTCGCTCTCGACGAGGTCGGCGTCGCGGATCGGGCGTCGCAGCTCGATCCGGTCGTCCCACGCCTCGATCTCGAGTTCCTCGCCACCTTCGAGCGCGAGTCGCTCGCGGATGACCTTCGGCACCACCAGCCGCCCCACCGAATCGATGGTAACGCGCATGGGAGGAAGCCTACCATCGAGCCCGCGCCACGTCCGCCTACTCTCCCGGCGGCCAGACCTCGACCTCGAGCTCGGGCATCGGGAAGTCCTTCGGGTTGCCCGTCGCCAGTCGGGCACCCACGCCCACCGCCGCAGCCGCGATCAGGCAGTCCGCCTGACTCAGGGTGACGCCCTGCTCCGCGAACCGACGCCGCCAGGTGCCGGCGCGTTCACCTTCGGCTCGCCCGAGCGGGGCCAGCCTCAGCCCGGATAGCAAGCCGAGCATGGTGCCGCGCTCGCCTTCGGGGAGCCCGCGAGCGATCTCCTCGACGTTGACCGCGGACACCCACGGCGCCGGCTCGGTGCGACGCAGGCTCAGCAGACGCTCGGCGGCTCGACGCCCGCGGAGGGCGTCGATCAGCACCGTCGTGTCGAGCAGAAGGCTCGCAATGGACCTACCCGACTCGCTGAGGGTCGCCGTGTCGCTGCGATCGGACCCACCCGCCCCGGTCGGCGTCCCACTCGTGGCCGCCGTCCTCGACCGCACTCAGGGCAGCTTCGATCTCATCCCAGCGGCGGTCATCCTCGAGCGCTCGGCTCACCGTCTCCGCGATGAACGCGCTCCTACGGCGAGCGCCCACCTTGCGGTCGAGGCGTGCGATCACTTCCTCGTCGAGGTTTATGTGCAGACGCACGCACACAATCTGGCACAACGGGCGGGACGTCACACGCAGGGCGCATACCCAACGCCTGCGGAGGACCACGGCCCCTCAGGGGGATTCGCTCAGGCTGGCGCGCCCGCCGGACCGGGCCCCGACCCGCGGAGCTCGTCGAGAACGATAAGAACGGCGCGCGTATTCGCCTGGATCGAGTCCCTCATGTCCCCGATCGAGTCCCTCATGTCCCCGAGTGAAGCCAGCATCGCGTCGCTCGCCTCCGCCTGCTTCTCGACCGCGGCGGCGAGCGAGCGAACCGCGTCACGAGTGGAGTGCACGGCGGCGCGGTTGAGCTCGTGCTCGCGGCGGTTGAGCTCGTGCTCGCGGCGGTTGAGCGTGTGCTCGTGGCGGTTGAGCGCGTGGTCCTCGCGGATGAGCTCCATGAGCTCGTTGCCTCGCGCCATGTGTCCCTCGATGCGCTCCAACAACTCGCCGTCGGCCATCCTGTGATTCTGGCACGTGACGCGTACCGGTAATGCGCACGAGGGGAACAGCCCTGTGACTCTGAGGGCACCCGACGGCGGGGCTCGCACCAGGACTTCGCGTTGGTCGACCAGGTTCGCTCGCCGGACGCTCGCGGCTCGTGGAGCTGAGGCGCCGAGCGCGTACCCTTCGGCCATGAGCACGGTCACTGAACGGTGGACCGCCGATGCCTACCTGGCGCGCACCGATGAACGGCACACCGAGCTGCTCGACGGGTCGATCATCGTGAACCAGCCCACCGTGCTCCACCAGCGAGTCTGTGCCCGCATCTACGAGGCGCTCAGCGCTTGGACGCGCTCGGCGGACGGCTCCGGAGAGGCCAGCTTGCCGCTCGATGTGGTGCTCGACGACGGCACCGTGCTGGCACCTGACGTCCTGTGGTTCGCCGAGCCGCTCGCCGCCGATGCCATGCGCGCCCCACGGCTCCCGGAGCTGGCGGTCGAGGTGCGCTCGAGTGCGACGTGGGTCTACGACGTGGGCCGCAAGCGCGAGCACTACGAGCGCGGCGGCCTGGGCGAGCTGTGGCTGGCGGACACCGCCAGCCGGACGATGCTCGTCTACCGCCGCAGCGGCCCAGGGACCGGGTTCGACGTCTCGCGCGAGCTCGGTGCCGACGAGCCGCTGAGCTCGCCGCTGCTGGTCGGCTTCGCCGTGGTCGTGGGCGAGCTGATCCCCGCGATCCCCTAGCCACGAGCGCCCGCTGCTCCGCTCGAGGTGGTGTCGCCCTCATTATCGCGTCATCTGAAAGCCTGTCGAGCGGTTCTCGGCGCGCGGCCGGACGACCAGGGCGTCCGAGCTGAGCCGAGCGCCGCGATGCGCCGAGCTCAGCGCCGCACCGTGAACGACCAGCTCCTGGCCTTGGCCATCGGGTTCCCCGCCGCGTCTCTGACCCCGGTGGAGACCGTCGCGGTGTAGACCGCACCCCGCGCGAGCGCGCTCGTGGGATTGAGCGTCGCCCGACGCCGCGCGGCGTCGTAGGTGAGCGTCGCCGCGAGCGACTTGGTTGTGCCCTTGCGGACGACCTTCACCGTGCTCTTGGTGACGGTGGCTGCGCGCATCGGCTCCGAGAAGGTGGCGAGCACGTTGGCGCTCGTCGCCACCCCCGTCTTGCCCGCGGTCGGACTGATCGTGGTCACGGTCGGCTTCGTCGCGCTGCCTATCCGTCCAGGCCGGTCCGCGCCCCGGTCCGAGGCGGCCGGCCACAAGCTCACAGCCGCGTCAGGTGCGGGGCCTCGATGCCGCGGGTCACTCCCCGCAGGTCGACCACGAGCGGCGATCCGGCCACCACCGCCTCGACGTCGAGGCCCGGATGGGCGGTCACGATCACCGCAGCATCGGACTCTTCGAGCGCCACCTCGAGCGACTCCGAGCGCAGCCCGAACCCGGGCAGCTCGGCCACGTGGTCGTCGTGGTAGGCGAGCTCCGCCCCCCGCTCTGCCAGTAGCCGCATGATCTTCAGCGCCGGCGACTCGCGCAGGTCCGAGACGCCCGGCTTGTAGGCGACCCCGACGATAACCACGCGCGAGCCGCGCACGGGCTTCGAATGGTCGTTGAGCGCGCGGGCGACCTTCTCGGCGCAGAAGTAGGGCATGGCCTGGTTGACCTCGCCGGCCAGCTCGACGAACTCGGTGGGGGTGTCGTACTCCCGCGCCTTCCAGGCGAGGTAGAACGGGTCGACCGGCAGGCAGTGGCCGCCCATGCCGGGGCCGGGGTCGAAGCGCATGTAGCCGTACGGCTTGGTGGCCGCGGCCTCGACGACCTCCCACACGTCGATCCCCATGCGATCGCACAGCATCGCCAGCTCGTTGACGAGCGCGATGTTGACCGAGCGGAACACGTTCTCGAGCAGCTTCGCCAGTTCTGCCGATTCGAGGCTCGACAGCGGCACCACGTCGTCGCAGACCTCGTCGT
>JACCTJ010000140.1 GCA_013812485.1 Thermoleophilaceae bacterium | reverse complement strand
ATCTCGAAGAGTGCGGCCCAGGCGCGCGGGGTGTTGAAGTCGTCGGCGAGCGCGGCGAGGAACTCCTCCCGGCGCGCATCGAGGAATGCCTCGCCGGAAGCCTCAGGCACGGCCCCCTCCGCGCGCTCGGCGAAGTTCCGCAGCCGCTCGACCCGCGCGGCGGCCTCCTCGAGCGCTCGCTCGGAGAACTCGAGCGGCTGGCGGTAGTGGCCGGAGCTCAGGTAGGCGACCAGCGCCTCGCGTCCAAAGCGGTCGAGCGCCTCGGAGAGCTGGAACACGTTGCCGAGCGACTTCGACATCTTCTCGGCCTCGGTGCGGACCATCCCGTTGTGCATCCAGATCCGCGCCAGGGGCGCGCCACGCGCCGCCTCGGTCTGTGCGATCTCGTTCTCGTGGTGGGGAAAGACGAGATCGGAGCCGCCGCCGTGGATCTCGAAGTCGAGCCCCAGCAGCTCCTCGGCCATGGCCGAGCACTCGATGTGCCAGCCGGGGCGGCCCCTCCCCCACGGTGCATCCCAAGCGGTGTCCTCGCCGGGCTTGCCGGCCTTCCACAAGGCGAAGTCGTGCGGGCTCTCCTTGACCCCAGCCGCGTTGATGTCGTCCTCGCCCTGCTCCATGTCGGCGAGGGCTCGATTCGAGAGCTTGCCGTAGGGCCCGAAGCTGCGGACGCGAAAGTACACGTCGCCGCCCGCGGCGTACGCGTGTCCGCGCTCGATCAGCGCCTCGATCAGCGCCACGATCGGACCGACGGTCTCGGTGGCCAGCGGCTCGTGGTCCGGTCGCCCGAGGCCCAGGCCGTCGGTGTCCTCGACGTAGGTGGCGGTCATCTCGCGCGCGAGCTGCTCGCTCGGCAACCCCGCCGCGGCCGCCGCCGCGTAGATCTTGTCGTTGACGTCGGTGACGTTGATGACCAGCGTCGCTGCGTAGCCCTCATGCTCGAGAAACCGCTTGAGCAGGGAGAAGACCACGTATGGCCGCGCGTTGCCGACGTGGATGCGCGAGTAGACGGTCGGCCCGCAGGCGTAGATTCCGACCCGCCCCGGCTCGCGGGTCTCGAGCGGGCGCAGGGTCCCGCTCAGCGTGTCGTGCAGGCGGATCTCGCGCACGAACGGAGCCTATTCGGCGCTGCGGCGGCGATCGCTCGGCGACGCGTCAGGTCGCTCCCGCGCCGCGCAGACTCACGACACCGGCGGGCGACGATCCGCCCAGGGCCGCTCGGCCTCAACCTGCGCCGCGAGCGAGAGCAGCGTGGCCTCGTCGTTCGGGCGGCCGACGAACTGCACCGAGAGCGGAAGGCGGTCGCGGTCGAAGCCCGCCGGGACCGCAGCGATGTCGAGCACCGAGCGGGTGAGGACGCCGGCCACGCTCAGGCCGTGCCAATGGTCGTCGTCGGGCGCGAGCGGTACCCGCCCGCGCTGGGGGTTGAGTCCGAACAGCCACGCAGGCCGCGGGAATGCGGATCGAGCCGAGCCCGTCCGAGGCGGTCGCCGCACCGACCATCCCGGCGAGGGCGAGCTCCGGCGTGTGCGTCTTGCCGACGATTATCGCGCCGGCGGCGCGTAGCCGGCGCACGAGCTCGGAGTCCCGGTCCGCCGCGGGCCCGTGCGCGCCCGTGCCGTGCGTCGTGGTCTCGCCGGCCACGTCGGCCACGTCCTTGACGGCGACCGGCACCCCGGGCAGCGGCCGCTCGTCGCCGGCGCCGCGGCGGGCGTCGGCCTGTTCCGCCTCCGCGCTCGCCCGCTCGCCGAGCACGACGCGAAAGGCGTTCAGGGCCGGGTCGAGGCGCGCGATCCGCCCGAGGCAGGCCTCGACGAGCTCGCGCGAGGAGATCTGGCCCGAGCGGACGAGCGCGGCCTGGCGGGCGATTCCCGCGAAGACCAGGTCGGCGGCGTCGCTCACTGCGCGCGCTCCACCGTGGCCACTGCGAGCGCTCCGATGCCCTCACCGCGGCCGACGAAGCCCATCCCCTCGCCGGTGGTGAACTTGACGTTGACCTCGAGCGGACGCAGCCCGGCGGTCGCGGCCAGGCAGGTGCGCATGCGGTCGCGATACGGGCCGAGCGTCGGCCGCTCGCAGACCACCGTGGCGTCGATGTGCACGATCGTCCAGGCGTGGTCTTCGAGGAAGGAGCAGACCTCGCTGAGGAGGTCGGCGCTGTCGGCGTCGCGGTAGCGCTTGTCGGTGTCGGGGAAGTGCTGGCCGATATCGCCGAGCCCGGCGGCGCCGAGCAGCGCGTCGACGACCGCGTGGGTGAGCACGTCGGCGTCGGAGTGACCCTCGAGGCCGAGCTCGGCGCCCTCGATCTCGACGCCGCCGAGAACGAGACGTCGCCCCGCGGCGAGGCGGTGGGAGTCGTAGCCGATGCCCGAGCGGGTGCTCACCCGCGGATCATGGCCCAAATGCCGACGTCACGGCGGACGCGGGCACGGCGCGAGCCTGGCGCGCTCGACCACCTACCCGATCGGCACGAGGCGCCGCCGCCGGCCCTCGAAGACCGCGACCTCCTCGACCCCGAGCGACCCCAACAGCTCGACCGCCTCTTCGTAGCGGTAGCCGAGGTCGTTCGGGGTGTGGGCGTCGGAGGAGAGCGTGACCGGCCTGCCGGCCTCGAGGCACATCGAGAGGAAGGCGGGATCGGGGTAGATCTCCCGGACGGGCTTGCGCAGCCCCGCCGTCGAGACCTCGACGGCGACGTCGGAGTCGGCGATCCCCTCGATGGCGATCTCGTAGAAGAAGCGGGGATCGCGCTGCGGACGCGGGCGCTCGCCGCCCCACAGCTTGACCAGGTCGGGATGGGTGATCACGTCGAACAGGCCGCAGCGCGCGGCCTCGCCGAGCGTCTCGAAGTAGCTCCGCCAGACCTTGTCGGGATCGCTCTGGCGGCGCCAGAGGTCCCACTCGCCGCCCATGTCCACGGCGTGATCGCCCACGAAGTGCACCGAGCCGAGCACGTAGTCCCAGTCGCGGCCCTCGAGCAGGTTGGCCATCCGGTCCTCGCGCCCGGGCACGAAGTCGGCCTCGATGCCGAGCGCGAGGTCGGTCTCGGTGCGGACGAACTCGCAGTAGGCGTCGAGGTCGTCGGTCGCGCTCTCCTCCCAGAAGGGATGGCGCCAGACCTCGAGGGCTTGGCGGAACCGGTAGACGTGCTCGGAGACGCCGAGGTACTCGATCCCGCGCTCGGACGCGACTTCGGCGTAGCGTTCGGCGTTGGCGCGCGTAAAGGCGCTCGCGGCGGTGGCCTCGGGTGCGTCGGAGCGCAGGTGGACGTGGAGGTCGGTCAGCACGGCCCTCGGCCCTCGTCAGGCCCGCGCCGCGGCGGCCGGCGACGAGGGCGAGCCGGCCTCCGCGCCGCCCTTGCGCTCTCGCAGCAGCGCCTCGGCCACGCGCAGGTCGAGGCGGCTCGTCACCTTGAGGTTCTCGGCCGGGGCCTCGACCACCCGTACCGCTCCGCCGGCGGCCTCGACGAGCGAGGCGTCGTCGCTCGCCCCGGCGAGCGTCTCCTCGTCGACCTCGAGCGCCGCGCGCAGAACATCCGCCCGGAACACCTGCGGGGTCTGCACCGCCCACAGACCGCGACGCTGAAGGGTCCGCACGACCCGCGTCTCGCCGGGCCGAGTCTCCTTGAGCGTGTCGGTCAGCGGCGCCGCGGCCACCGCCCCGTCCCAGCCCTCCTCGAGCGCGGCGAGGCAGCTCTCGACGAGGCCGGGGGTGAGCAGCGGCCGGGCCGCGTCGTGCACGACCGCTAACACGGCCTCCGGCGCGGCGCTCAGCGCGGCGCGGACCGAGCCCGAGCGACAGGCAGCACCTGCCACCCAGCCGGGATCCTCGCCTTCGAGCGCGGGCGGCACCGCCACCACCACCCGGTCGCAGACCGCGCTCAGGGCGTCGAGGCTCCACTCGAGCAGCGGGCGCCCGGCGCACTCCGCGAACGCCTTGGGGCGTCCGGCGCCGAGCCGCTCGCCGCTGCCCGCGGCGACCAGCAACCCGACGACGGTCACGTTGCTGGCCGCTAGACCGCGACGGCCGGCTAGGCCGCCGCCTGTCCGGCGCGAGCGGCCTGGGCCTCCACGATCAGGCTGTCGATGTGGGCCTCGGCGTCGCCCTCCTCCATCTCGAGCGCGTAGGTGAGCTCAGACGCAAGGACCTTCTTGGCCCGCGTGAACATCTGCTTCTCGCCGGTCGAGAGGCCCTTATCGGCCTCGCGGATTGCCAGGTTGCGTACGACCTCGGCGAGCTCGAAGACGTCGCCGGTCTTGATCTTGTCGCGGTTGTGCTTGAAACGGCGGTTCCAGTTCTTGGGCATCGAGGAGACGTCGTCGCGCAGGACCGCGATCACGCGCTCGACCTCCTCCTCGTCGATGATGCGACGAAGCCCCGCCTTGGACGCGTTCTCGCAGGGGACCATGACGGTCATCTCGTTGTGGATGATCTTGATGGTCAGGTACTCGCGCTCCGAGCCGAGCACCCTGCGGACCTCCTTCTTGAGGACCTTCCCGGCGCCGTGGTGTGGGTAGACCACGTGGTCGCCGATCTCGTAATCGATCTCGGCAATGATCTCCAGATCTTCAAGTTCTTCTTCCCAGGCTACGTCGGTGATGGTGTCCTCCTCGTCGTCGCGCGGCGCGGGCGCCGCGTGGTTGATCAAGTCTGCAGGTAGCGGTCCACGAGGTTTGTCTCCTGAAGGCCGCGCAGGCCCTCGCGGATCTCCTTCGCGCGCATGTCTCCCACGCCGTCGAGCGCCTCGAGGTCGCCGTCGGTCGCGGAGAGGATCTCGTCGAGTCCCTCGAACGAGCGCACGATCGCGTCGATGGCGAGCCGCCGCACGCGCGGGATCTTTCCGAGGATCCGGTAGCCGCGGGGGGAGACCGGGAAGTCGAGCGTGCCGACCTTGCGTTCGTAGCCGAGCAGCTCGGCCAGGCGGCCGAAGTCGAGCACGTCTTGGTGGGGCAGGCGCGCCAGCGAGTCGACCACGAGGGCGAAGTCCTCCTGGGAGACCGGCGTGACGTAGTCGCGCACGAGGGCGGCCTTGTCGGCGGCGACGCCCACCATCGTCTCCTCGAGCTGCATCTCGATCAGGCGTCCCTCGGTCCCGAGCTCGACGATATAGCGCTCGACCTCGACGGCCATGCGGGTGACGAGCTCGGCACGCTGGAGGACGGTGAGCACGTCGTGGAGCATCACGCCGCTGGCGAACTCGACAGCGGTCAGGCGCGTGGCGACCTGGTCGAGGCGGCGGCGGTACTTCTCGAGGGTGGCCAGCGCCTGGTTGGCCTTCGCCAGGACGACGGGAATCTCCTCGAGGATGTACTTGGAGCCGTCGAGGTAGATGGAGACGACGTCGCGGCGCTGGGAGATGGCGACCACGAGGGCGCCGGTCTGCTTCGAGGCCCGCTCCGCGGTGCGGTGGCGGGTTCCCGTCTCGAGCGAGAGGATCGTCGGGTCGGGCATCAGCTGAACGTTGGCCCAGAGGATCTTCGTGGCGTCGGCGGAGAGCAGGATCGCCCCGTCCATCTTCGCCAGCTGGTAGAGCAGCGCCGGGGTGTAGTCGATCTCGACCCGCAGTCCGCCAGAGAGCAGGAACGAGAGCTCCTCCTCCTCGCCGACGACGAGCAGGCCGCCCGTGCGGGCCTGCACGATGTTGTCGATCCCCTCGCGGATCGCCGCGCCCGGTGCCACGGTCTCGAGCGCGCGGAGGAGCCGGGGCTCCTGTCGATGCTCGAGCTCGCTCGGCTCGTCACCGGCACGGGATTGCATCAGTCCATGATACGTGATGAACTTAAGTTGCCCGTATCAGGTCTTCCTGAGGGGAGATGCTGGGAAACGCCTCGAGGGCGCGCGTACGGCACGCACTCACGCGGCCGCCCTCTCCTTCGCTCGCGGTCCTGTGCCGAGCGCGGCGGTCAGCGCCTGGCGCAGCGTCCGCACGGGTCCCTCCGGTGAGATCACCGGCTCGAGCCCGAACTTGGCCGCCTCGGCGATCCGCCGCTCGGGGTGGGCCACGTAGCGCAGCTCGCCGGTCAGCCCGATCTCGCCAAAGGCGCCGAGCGGCGCCCGGTCCACCGCCGCGTCGAAGTCGTCGTCTCCCTCTCCGAACACCGCTGGGGCGAGGGTTTGGGGCCGGCGCGCGCCTTGAGAGCGCAGCGGTACGCCGCGCGCCGCCGAGGCGAGCGCGAGCGCCACCGCCAGGTCCGCTCCCGGCTCGTCGACCCGCACGCCGCCGGCGGCCGAGACGAACACGTCGCTCGAGCCGAGCCCGATCCCGCCGTGGCGGGCGAGCACCGCGAGCACGAGGGCGAGGCGATTGCGGTCGATGCCGCTCGCCACCCGCCGGGGCGGGACGAGCTCCGACCGCGCCACCAGCGCCTGCACCTCGACGAGCAGCGGGCGCGAGCCCTCCATGGCGCACAGTACCACCGATCCCGGCGCCCGGGTGGCCTCGGAGACGAAGCGCGCGGAGGCGTCGAGCACCTCTACGAGGCCGGCCTCGCGCATCTCGAAGACGCCGACCTCGTTCGTCGAGCCGAAGCGGTTCTTGACCGCCCGCAGCGTCCGGTAGGCCCGCTCGCGCTCGCCCTCGAAGTGGAGCACGCAGTCGACGAGGTGCTCGAGCACGCGCGGGCCCGCGAGCGAGCCCTCCTTGGTCACGTGGCCGACGAGCACCGTCGCCACGTCGCGGTCCTTGGCCACGCGCGCGATCCGACCGGCGGCCTCGCGCACCTGGCCGACCGTCCCCGGCGACCCGGTCAGCCCCTCTGCGTGCAGAGCCTGGACCGAGTCGACCACGCAGACCTCGGGCCGCTCGGCCTCGATCGTCGCCGCCACGGCGTCGAGGTCGGTCGCCGCGACGATCGGCACCTTCAGGGCCGCGTCCCCCAAGCGCTGCGCGCGCAGCTTGACCTGGGCGGCCGACTCCTCGGCGGTCACGTACAGCGTCCGTCGTCCCGCGGCGGCCAGATTGCCGAGCGCGCTCGCGGTTATCGTCGACTTGCCGATCCCGGGCGCGCCGCCGAGGAGCACGAGCGACCCGGG
>JACCTJ010000130.1 GCA_013812485.1 Thermoleophilaceae bacterium | reverse complement strand
GTGCGTACCTTCACGCTCTCTCCTCAGGGCGGCGGCACGACGAGGTTCGCGATGAGAGAGGAGTTCAGCGGCCCGCTTCTTCCGCTCATCGCTCGTTCGATGCCCGACCTCGGCCCGTCGTTCGAGCAGTTCGTCGCCGGGCTCAAGCAGCGCGCCGAGAGCAGCGGCTGAGTCGGCCGGCGTCGTCGCCGGGGCGTCAGGTCGGCGCGGAGCAGCGCGCGATCGCGCGGGTGAGGCGCTGGGGGACCGTTCCCCGCTGGAGATCGTCGATCGTGTCCTGGATCAGCTGGTCCGACGAGCCGCCCGAGCCCGAGAGGTCGTCGTAGGCGCAGGCGCAGTCCGCCTGGGTCGCGCCCGTGCCGCCGGCGCAGGCGTTCACGAAGATGGCCCGATCGGCCTGCTGGACTCCGGTGGAGCAGCCCGCCAGCACGGCGACCGAGAGCGCGAGGGCGCAGACGGATGCGAGGCGACGGTCGATCACGGGGTGATTCTTGCAGGCACGGCGGCGCCGGCGACGTCGGCCCGCGATCAAAGCGAGATCCGCCGCCGGCGACCCTCAGAAGAGCGAGGCCTGCGTGGGGGCCTCGGAGTGCCGCGGCGAGGCGGGGCCTTCCCGCCGATCGGCGGGACCGGGGTCACGGCCGCGCATCGAGGGCGCCCGTGTCCCCGTGCGCCCGCGCGCGACGAGCGCTCCGAGGCGCCGGCGCTCCTCCACCGGCGCGTAGGCGCCCCGGCGGTAGAGCTCCTCGTAGCGCTCGACTAGGTCCGGGCGCCGGTCGCGCAGCCAGTCGAAGAAGATGCCCCGGACCTCTCCGCGCAGGTGCAGCGCCACCCCGCCGATGCTGGTCGCGCCGGCCTCGGTGGCGAGCTCGAGGATGCGCTCGACCTGCGCCGGGGAGTCGTTGATGCCGGGCATCAGCGGAGCGATCAGGATCCCCGTCGGGATCCCGGCGCGGTTGAGCTCGCCGACGGCCTCGAGCCGCTTGCGCGGGTGCGGAGTGTGCGGCTCGGTCGCGCGCCAGGCGCGCTCGTCGAGGGTGGGCACCGACAGGTTGGCCTGGAAGCTCGTGCGCCCGGCCAGCTCGCGCAGGAGCGGGAGGTCGCGCAGGATCAGCGGTGACTTCGTCAGCACCGAAGACGGGTTGCCCGCGTCGCGCATAGCCTCCCAGATCGGCGGCAGCAGCCGGTAGCGGCTCTCGACCCACTGGTAGGGGTCGGTGTTCGTTCCCAGCGCCACGTGCTCGTGGCGCCACGACCGACGGCCGAGCTCGGCACGGACGAGCTCCGGGACATTCACCTTGACGACGATCTCGCGCTCGAAGTCGCGCCCGGCGCCGAGGTCGAGGTAAGTGTGCGTGGGACGGGCGAAGCAGTACGTGCAGGCATGAGTGCAGCCTCGGTACGGGTTGATCGTCCACCGAAACGGCATCCGCGAGCGTTTCGGGACCCGGTTCAGGGCCGACTTCGCCCGGACCTCGTAGAAGCGCACGTCGAGCGCCTCCGGCGCGTCGAAGCGCCGCACTTGCGCCGGCTCGGCGTAGCCGGGCAGCCGTCGTTCCTCCTCACCTTCGATCCTCAGATTGTCCCAGCGCACGAACGCACGTTCTCATACCGACCGGACGCACCGCGACGCATCAAGCCCCGTGTTCTTTCTCTCCCCAGGCGGTGAGAACGAGCGTCCGGGGCCCGCCCGCGTCGCGGTGCTCGCACAGATAGATCCCCTGCCAGGTTCCGAGCGCGAGTCGCCCTCGAGCCACCGGCACGCTGATCGAGCTCCCGAGCAGCGACGACTTCACGTGCGCGGGCATGTCGTCGGGCCCCTCCGAGCGGTGGGTCCAGAAGGGCGCGTCCTCGGGAACCGCGGCGTCGAACCACGAGCCGAAGTCGCGCAGGACGGCCGCGCTGGCGTTCTCGTTCACCGTGAGCGAGGCCGAGGTGTGGCGCACGAAGACGTGGAGCAGCCCGACCGCGAGCCGGCCGAGCTCGGGCAGGGCCTCGACAACCTCGCCGGTGACGAGATGGAATCCGCGCGATCGGCCCTCGAGCCGAAGCTCTCGCTGCGCCCACATCGACCTCGACCGTAGCCGAGAAGCGCGGCCGATCGATTTCGGGTACTTTCCCACGCCAGCGCGGGAGGACGAGCGCGTCGAAGCGAAGGGTAGGGGTCCGGTGGGCGAGAGAAAGCGGGGAAGGATGCGTTCGATCAGGCGTGTCGGCTTGGTGGTGGCCACGGCCCTGCTCGTTGCGGGGTGCGGCGGCGGCGGCGGAGGCGCGATGCCCATGGGGGGCGGCTCGTCGAGCGGCCCCACGGCTCCCACGACGCTGGAGCCCGGAACGGTGTCGGAGGGTCGCGTGGTCATCGACATCACGGAGCTCACGTTCGCGCCCGACGAGCTCACCATCCCCGCCGAGACGCAGGTGATCTGGACCAACAGCGACGACGTCGAGCACGGCGTGACCAAGACCAAGGGCCCGGGAACCGACTTCGACTCCGGTCCGATCAAGCCGGGCGGGACCTTCAGCCAGGTCCTCGACGAGCAGGGCGACTACACGATCACCGATACGGAGACGCAGGCGGATGAGGCGCCAATGCTGACGATCGTCGTCGAGGAGGAGCAAGAGGCCGAGCCGGCGCCCGGCGGCGAGCCGCCGTCGCCGCCCGGCCAGGCCGTGCCGCCTAGCAGCCCACCGCCGCCACCCGGCTAGCCACGGGCGGTGAGGTTACGGCCGCTCGAAGCCGTCCGCGGCGAAGGCAGGAGCCTGCGCGCGCTCGCCCGACGCGAGCCCGTGTTGCTTCTCGCCTGCGCCGCGGCGGCGGTCGTCTACGGGGTCTTTTCGTTCCTCAACCACTTCCACTACAACAGCGGTACCGACCTGGCCATCTTCGACCAGGCGATCTGGAACTACAGCCGGTTCGAGACGCCGACCTCGACTTTCCTGTCGCCGTTCGGCTACGACAACATCCTCGGCGACCACTTCACGCCGATCCTGATCGCGCTGGCGCCCCTGTACTGGATCTGGGAGAACGTGGGCGTCCTCCTGATCGCTCAGGCGTTGCTGATCGCCGCGTCTATCGTCCCGGTCTACGTGTTCTGCCGGCGGCGGTTGGGCCGCACCGGCGGCTACCTGATGGCGTTCGCGTACGCCTCTTTTTGGGGGGTCGCGTCGGCGGTCGCCTTCGGCTTCCACGAGATCGCGTTCGCCCCCCTGCTGCTCGGGCTGATCCTGCTCGCGGTGGAGGACCGCCGCTGGCGGACCTTCGCCGTCCTGATCCTGGCTCTCCTGCTCGTCAAGGAGAACATGGGAGTTGTCGTAGCGTTCATCGGTCTCTACGTGGGAATCACCCAGAGGGAGTGGCGCACGGCGGCCATCACGGCCGTCGCCGGCATCGCCTGGTTCGTGATCTACACCGACGTGGTCCAGCCGCTCTTCGTCGATGGCCGGGGCTACCGGCACTGGATGTACGGCGCGGTCGGGCGAGACCTCACGAGCGCGCTCGCCAACATCGTCACCGACCCCACGCGCCTGCCCCGCGTGTTCTTCAGCGGCACCTTCGACCCGGGCCCGGGCTGGGCGAGCTCGACGAAGCTCGGCACGATCGGGCTGACCTTTGCTCCGTTCTTCGGCCTGGCGCTGCTGTCGCCGATCGGGCTGCTCACGCTGCCCCTGCTGCTCGAGCGGATGCTGGCTGGGAACCCGTGGCTGTGGACCCCCTACCTCCACTACTCGCTGACGATCGCCCCCGTGCTCGTGATGGGCTCGGCCGACGCGCTCGCGCGGCTCGCGCGCTGGCGGCCGTTGCAGCCGAGCAGGCGCGCCGTGCTCGTCGGGGGCGCCGCGGCGATCGCCGTCGCGAACCTCGCGGTGGCCACCAGGTTCCCCCTCGCCGACATGGCGGATCCGGACTTCTATCGCCCCTCGGCCGGGGACCGGGCGCGCCAAGACGCCCTCGCGCAGATTCCGCGGGACGCGACGGTGCTCACGGGCAGCGGGATGATGGCCCATCTCACCCATCGGGCCGAGGTCTACGAGATGCGGGCCTACAAGAAGCGGCCCGAGTACATCGTGACCGATCCCGCGGAGTACTTCCAGACGCGCTGGCCGAAGGCGGGGTACATCGACCGCCAGCGGCTCTTCCTCGACAAGGGCGGCTACGAGACCGTCTTCTATGAGCGCAACGTGGTCGTTCTCCGGCGACGCTCCTCCTTCGCGACCACGGGCCCACCAAAGCGCGTCCCGTGACGGTCTCGAGCGCCTCGCCTCTAGTGTCACAAAGGCGTCACAAAGTTCGTGCTGATGTAGACTCTCAGACGCGGGCAGACCTCTCCCTCCGAACGGCTCCCGCCAAGCTCTCGCCGCCCCATCTTCCCATCTCCCCGTGCCCAGACCGACGACTCCCCAGCCTGCGCGCCCACAAGGCCCGAGCGGCGCGACGGCGGGGTACCTCCTGCTCTCGGTGGTCGTGCTGTTCGCGGGAGTGGGCGCCGGACTCGGCGCGCTCCTCGACGCGGTCGCACTCTTGCTCATCGCCGGTGTCTTCCTAGGCTTCATCGCCGGTCTCGCCCTTGTCTACTCGCGCTATCGAACCCTCTGACGCCGAGACCCCGAAGGTCCTGAGCTTTCTGCTCTACCTCGACCTGTTCGCGCTGGCGCTGGTCCTGCCGCTGTTCCTGGTCGCGGGCTTCTCGATGCTCGGCTACGGCGTGGCGGCCGGCGCCTGGATCATCCAGCGAGTCGTGCGCGAGCTGGTCCAGCGCCGCGCCGAGGCCGCGACCGACATCCGGACCTCGGCCGGCCTGACCGCCGCGAGCATGCTCATCCGCGGCTGGCTCGTCGCCCTCGCGCTCTTCGCCGTCGGCCTGAGCGACAACGAGGCCGGGCTCGCCGCCGCAGTGCTCTTCCTCTTCCTGTTCAGCATCTTCTTCACCATGCAGGCGATCGTGCGTCCGCAGGGGAGAGCCACGCCCGCGCCGAGGGCGAGCCGATGAGCGCCGCGACCTCCTCCGCGAAGGGCCGCTTCGCCGGGCTCGCGACGAAGTGGAAGGTGGCGATCGGCTTCGGCGTCTACATCGCGGTGGTCATCGCGGTGTACGTGATCGCCCCTCCGGTCCCGCCCGAGGAGTTCGAGCCGGTATCGGAGTTCGAACTGGACCCGTGGATCCCGCTCTTCCTCGGGCCGATCGACCTGAGCATCAACAAGGCGGTCTTCTTCGTCTTCCTGGCGTGCGCGATCACCGCGGGGCTGATGCTCTACATCGCCAAGCGCATGCAGGCGCGCCCCAACAACGTCCAGACCGCCGTCGAGGCCGCCTACGACCTGACCCGCAACCAGGTCACGCTGGCGAACATGGACCGCCGGATGGGAGCCCGGTGGTTCCCGCTCATCGGCACGCTCTTCCTGTTCATCATCACCTCGAACCTGCTCGGGTACCTGCCGCTGCCGACCAACAGCGGCGAGCCGATCCTCATCGCCGGTTACGAGATCCCGCCCTTCGGCGTCTACGCGGCGACCGCGAACATCTCGGTGCCGCTCGTCCTCACCCTCGTGGTCTGGCTCTCGTACAACATCCAGGGCATCATCACGAAGGGGTTCGTCGGCTACTTCAAGAGCTGGATACCCGCGGGCACGCCGGACAACGTGTTCGCCAAGGCCGGCCTGCTCCTGATCGAGACCATGTCGCACTTCGTGCGACTCATCTCGCTCTCGGTGCGGCTGTTCGCCAACCTGCTCGCCGGCCACCTGCTCATCCTGTTCATGGCCGGCGGCCTCGCGGTGATCCTCGGGATCGCGGCCATCGGCGCCATCACCCTGCCCATCGCGATCGCCTTCTTCGCCTTCGAGGTGGTGCTGATCGCAGGCCTGCAGGCGTTCATCTTTGCCATCCTCACCGCGATCTACCTCGGTGAGGCAACCGCAGAAGAGCACTAAGGAGGCAGCAGCATGGAAGACATCCTCGGCCCCGTCACGATCATCGCTCAGAGTACGAAGGGCATCGCCCTCGGCGTGGGCGCCGGCCTCGGCACGATCGGCCCCGGCATCGGCGTCGGCTACATCTTCGGCAAGGTGATCGAGTCGGTCACGCGTCAGCCCGAGATGCGCGACGAGATCACGAGCATCCAGTGGCTCGGCTTCGCGCTGACGGAGGCGATCATCTTCTACGCCTTCATCTTCGGTCTGATCGCCTTCTTCCTGTCCGAGTGATGGCGCTCTCCGGTCAGGCTGTGCCGATCGCGGCGGGGGGTGAGTTCCTCGTCTCGCCGAACCTCGGGTTGATGATCTGGACGCTGCTCGCGTTCGCGGCCACGTTCTGGATCCTGCGCAAGTACGCGTTCCCCAAGATCGCCGAGGGGCTCGACAAGCGACGCAGGGCGATCGAGGAGTCGATCGACCATGCCGAGCACACCCGCGAGGAGGCCGACAAGATCCTCGCCGAGTACCGCGACCGGCTCAAGGAGGCGCGCGGGCAGGCCGACGACATCGTCGGCCGGGCGCACCGCTCCGCCGATCACGTCGAGGAGGAGGCCAAGCAGGACGCCAAGAAGCAGCACGACGAGATGATGGAGTCGACCCGCCGCGAGATCGAGCGGGAGACCCAGCGCTCACTCGAGCAGATCCGCAAGGAGGTCGCCAACCTCACCATCACGGCGACCGAGAAGGTCACCCGCAAGTCGCTCGACTCCGACGACCAGCAGCGGCTGGTGCGCGAGGCGCTCGAGGAGGTCGACTTCTCGACATTGGCCCCCGCGGGGACGACCATCGACGACAGCCGCGACGCGGGCGGCGACGGCTCGAACGGCGGCGGCGAGCGCGGCGGGAACGGCAACTAGTGCAGGAGCTCGCCGAGGTCTACGCGCGGTCGCTGTTCGAGGTGGCGCAGGAGCACGACTCGCTCGACGAGATCCACGAGCAGCTCGGCGAGTTCGCCGACGCGGTGACCGAGAACCGGGAGCTCCAGGTCTTCCTGTTCTCGCCGTACTTCTCCTCGCAGGAGAAGAAGGACGGTCTCGAGCGCCTCGTCGAGGACCCGGACGACAACTTCGCCCACTTCCTCGAGCTGCTCACCGAGCGTCACCGGATGCCGGTGATCTTCCGCATCCGCCGGGCCTTCGACGACCTCTGGGCGCAGGAGCGCAAGCAGCTCGAGGTCGAGATCACCAGCGCGGTCGAGCTCGACGACGACACCGTCGAGGCCGTCGGCAAGCGCATCGAGGAGCAGACCGGCCAGACGGTTCAACTGTCCTCGCGCATCGATCCCGAGATCCTCGGGGGGATCGTGCTCAAAGTTGGCAACATGGTGCTCGACGCGAGCGTGCGCGCCCGCCTCGAGCGGCTGAAAAGGCAGGTGGCGCGCGCCGCCGCATAGGCGCCGCCCCGACCGCACCCACCAGAATCGAGAGGTAGCCCCCCACCCATGCAGATCAAGCCCGACGAGATCACCAACATCCTCAAGAGCCGCATCGAGGGGCTCGACGAGGACGGCGCGGGCGACCTGTCCGAGGTCGGGACCGTGCTGTCGGTCGCCGACGGGATCGCGCGCGTGCACGGGCTCGAGAACTGCATGTCGCTCGAGCTGCTCGAGTTTCCGCACGACGTGACCGGGCTGGCGCTCAACCTCGAGTCCGACAACGTCGGCGCGGTGCTCTTCGGGGACTGGGACTCCGTCGACGAGGGCGACACGGTCAAGCGCTCGGGCCGCCTGCTCGAGGTGCCGGTGGGCGAGGAGTTGCTCGGCCGCATCATCGACCCGCTCGGCAACCCGCTCGACGGCAAGGGCGAGCTCGGCACCACGCAGACGCGCCCGGCCGAGGGCCCGGCGCCCGGCGTCGTCCAGCGCCAGCCCGTCGAGGAGCCGATGCTGACCGGGCTCAAGGCGATCGACTCGATGGTCCCGATCGGCCGCGGCCAGCGCGAGCTGATCATCGGCGACCGTCAGACCGGGAAGTCGGCGATCGCGGTCGACGCGATCATCAACAACCGCGACAAGGACCTCAGGTGCGTCTACGTGGCGATCGGCCTGCGCATGGCCACCGTGGCCTCGGTGGCCAAAACGCTCGAGGAGCACGGTGCGCTCGAGAACACCATCATCGTCGCCGCGCCGGCAAACGAGGCCGCCCCGATCAAGTACATGGCGCCGTACGCCGGCTGCGCAATGGGCGAGTTCTTCCGCGACCGCGGCGAGCACGCGCTCTGCATCTACGACGACCTGACCAAGCACGCCTACGCCTACCGCCAGATGTCGCTCCTGCTGCGCCGCCCGCCCGGCCGCGAGGCCTTCCCGGGCGACGTCTTCTACCTGCACTCGCGGCTGCTCGAGCGCGCCTCGAAGCTGAACGACGAGCTCGGCGGCGGCTCGCTCACCGCGCTGCCGATCATCGAGACCCAGGCCGGCGACCTCGCGGCCTACATCCCGACGAACGTGATCTCGATCACCGACGGCCAGATCTTCCTCGACCAGGACCTGTTCCTGGGCGGCACGCGGCCGGCCATCGACGTCGGCATGTCCGTCTCGCGCGTGGGCGGCTCGGCTCAGTCGACGCCCATGAAGAAGACGGCGGGAACGCTGCGCCTCGATCTGTCCCAGTACCGCGAGCTTCAGGCCTTCGCCCAGTTCGGCTCCGACCTCGATGCCGACACCCAGGCGACGCTCAACCGAGGCGAGCGCCTGGTCGAGGTTCTCAAGCAGGGCGAGCAGAAGACGCTCACCACCCGCGACCAGGTGGCGATCATCTACGCCGGCACCAGCGGCTGGCTCGACCGCATCTCCACCGATCGCATCCACGAGTTCCAGGACTTCCTGATCGACCGCCTGAACTCCGGCCAGAGCGGACTCATGGACCGCATCGGCGACTCCGAGTGGGACGACTCGATCGAGAGCGAGCTGGGCGAGGCGGTCGGCGAGGCGATCGACGACTTCGGCCCCGACTACGACGCCGAGGGCAATCCGCTCGAGGAGGGCGAGTCCGAGCGCGCGCACGGCGGCGGGGGCGACGACGAAGACGACGACTCGTCGAAGAGCGGGAGTCGCGACGAGGACGACGAGGACGACTCCGACGACGAGGACAGCAAGAGCGCGAAGAGCAAGAAGGAGGACGACGAGGACGACTCCGACGACGAGGACTCCGCCAAGGACGGCAAGAGCAAGAACAAGAACAAGAAGAACAAGAAGGACAAGGAGGAGGCGGGGGCGTCGGCCTAGCCGTCCGCTCCCGACCCGGCTCCCCGCGACCGCATGGCCACCCAGAGCGACATCCGCGACCGCATCTCGTCGGTCAAGAACGTCAAGCAGATCACCCGCGCCATGGAGATGGTCGCGGCCGCGCGCCTGCGCAAGGCCGAGCAGCGGATCGAGGCCCTGCGCCCCTACGCCGACGCGATCCGGCGCATGACCCGGCGCGCCGTCGAGGCGGCGGACAAGGTGCCCGATCTGCCGATCCTCGAGGAGCACGACTCGATCGACCGCGTCGGCGTCCTGCTGCTCACCGGCGACCGCGGCCTCGCCGGGGCGTTCAACTCGCAGATCATCCGCAACGGCAACCGCCGGGGCCGCGAGATCGAGCGCGAGGGCCAGACGCCGATCTGGTACGCGATCGGCAGCCGCGGCGCCTCGTCGTTGTCCTTTCGCGGGATGGAGCCTCAGGGGACCTGGACCGGCTTCACCGACCGGCCCTCCTACGCCGACGCCCGGCGCGTGGCCCAGGAGCTGATCTCGGCCTACACCGACGGCGAGCTCGACCGGGTCGAGATGTACTACAACGGCTTCATCTCGGCCATGAGGCAGGAGGTCAGCCACGTGACCCTTCTTCCGCTCCAGCAGGCCGACTTCCTCGGCGGCGACGACGAGGACGACGAGGACGGCGAGGAGAACGAGGGCGGCGAGGGGCGCTCGAGTGACTCGAGCGACTCCGAGAGCGTCGACCACAGCCGCTCGCTGTGGATCTACGAGCCCGACCCCGGCGAGATCCTGCGCCAGCTCGCGCCCGACTACGTGGAGATCTCGATCTACCGCGCGATGCTCGAGTCGACGGCCTCGGAGCACGGCGCGCGGATGACCGCGATGCGCAGCGCCTCCGACAACGCCTCGGAGATGATCGACGACCTCGAGCTTCAGGCCAATCGCGAGCGCCAGGCCGAGATAACCCAGGAGATAATGGAGGTCGTGAGCGGCGCCGAAGCGCTGGCCTAGCCCGGGGCTAGGCTCACGAGACCACAGACAGAGAGGACACTCAGAGTGGAGTCGAGCACGACCGACCAGCAGGAGCAGTCGCAGGCCGAGGACGAGAGCGGCCGCGACGGGGGCGAGGCCACCGAGGGCTCCGAGGAGGGCGGGAACGGCAAAGGCGCCGGCCCGAGCGTCGGCACTATCGAGGAGATCCAGGGCGTCGTCCTCGAGGCCGCCTTCCCCGACGGGCTGCCCGACCTCTACTCCGCGCTGACCGTCCAGGTGCCGAAGCAGTCCGGCGCCCAGATCGGCCAGCGCCAGGACGAGGAGTCCTCCAACGGCTCAGAGAGCTCGGGCGACGACGAGTCCGCCGAGTCCGGCGACGGCGACGGGAGCGGCGGAAACGTGCTCGGGGAGACCACCACGCTGGTGTGTGAGGTCCAGCAGCACATCGGCGACGACCGCGTGCGCGCGGTGGCCATGTCCGGCACAGACGGGCTCTCGCGCGGGGTCGAGATCCACGACACCGGCGGTCCGATCACCGTCCCGGTGGGCGACAAGACGCTCGGGCGCATGTTCAACCTGCTCGGCGAGGTGATCGACGGCGGCGAGGAGATCGAGGTCGAGGAGCGCTGGCCGATCCACCGCTCCTCGCCGACGATGGAGCACCTCACTCCGACTCAGGACTTCTTCGAGACCGGCATCAAGGTCATCGATCTGCTCGCCCCCTACGCCAAGGGCGGCAAGGTCGGCCTTTTCGGAGGCGCGGGCGTAGGCAAGACCGTGCTCATCCAGGAGCTCATCCGCAACCTCGCCGAGGAGCACGAGGGCCTGTCGGCCTTCTGCGGCGTCGGCGAGCGCTCGCGCGAGGGCAACGACCTCTGGCTCGAGATGAAGGAGTCGGGCGTCATCGACAAGACGATCCTCGTCTTCGGCCAGATGAACGAGCCTCCCGGCGCGCGCATGCGGGTCGGCCTGACGGGCCTGACGATGGCGGAGTACTTCCGCGAGAAGGGCGGCCAGGACGTGCTGCTCTTCATCGACAACATCTTCCGCTTCGTGCAGGCCGGCTCAGAGGTCTCCGCGCTGCTGGGCCGGATGCCGTCGCAGGTCGGCTACCAGCCGACGCTCGAGACCGAGATGGGCCTGCTGCAGGAGCGCATCACCTCGACTCGCGACGGCTCGGTGACCTCGGTGCAGGCCGTCTACGTGCCCGCCGACGACCTCACCGACCCGGC
>JACCTJ010000098.1 GCA_013812485.1 Thermoleophilaceae bacterium | reverse complement strand
CCTCGGGGGGAGCGCCGGCGCGGGTGGCCTGCTCTCCACCGGTATCGGGGCGATCGCCACGAAGGCCGCGGTGGGACTCGTCGCCGCGGCGGTGGTCACCGCGGGCGCGGTGGAGATAAAGCACCGGGTTGACGCGCCGGCCGCGAGCGAGGCCCCGGCGGTCGGCGTAGAGGAGCCGCGCGAGGCCGCTTCCGCGTCCCCCGACGCGCCCGAGGAGCCCGCGGGCGCAGCCGCAGACGAGACGGTGGTGGCGGCTGAGACCCCGGCCGCGGAGCCGGCGACCACGCCGACCGAGGAGACGGCCGTGGCCGTGGACGCCGCCGAGGCCGCGCCCAGCGCCAACGAATCGTCCTCCCTGGACACCTCGACGGACGGCGGAGGCTCCGGCTCCGGCTCGGACCCGCTCGACGGCAGCGGCTCGGACCCGAGCTCGGATGTCGGCTTCTCCGACCGCGGCGACGACGGCTCGAGCCCGCCGTCCGACGGCAGTGGCGGCGGCGAGCCTTCCTCCCCGCCCCCGCCGGCTCCCCCGGGCGAGCCAAAGGGCTCGTCCACGGGCGCGACGCCGAAGATGCAGTTCGGCGCCGGCGAGCCGGCCGGTGCCCGCTCCGGCCGCTAGTCCGGGACGTCGGCGGACCGGGCGAGGGCTCGGCGGGCCGCCTCGCGGTCGCTAGTCGGCCCCCTCGCCCTCGAGCTCACGTCCGAGCTCCCATCCGACCGCGACGCCCACGAGCATCCCCAGGCGCGTCTCCTCGGCGAGCAGCGTGCGCAAGCCCTCGATCCGGCCCTCGGCGTCCTCCGTCTCGGTGAGCTTGCGCAGATGCGACTCGTGCGCCTCGTCGAACCAGCCGCCCTCCTGGAGGGCGCGGGCGAGGATGTGCTGAAGCTCGGGGGCGAAGCGGGCCACGCGATGCTCGGCCGCGCGCAGGCGCCCGGGCTCGCTCAGCGCCGCGAGTGCGGCCTCGACGTCGGCCTCGGTCGGATCCTCGCGGGGCGGCACGAAACGTCGGCGGTGGCGCTGCGCTCAGCGGCGGGGGGTGGTGAGCAGGAGGCCGCAGAGCGAGCCCGCCGCGGCGCCGCCCACGGCCGCGGCGATGCTCGCGTCGGGTTCGGCGAGGGCGAGCAGCGCCAGCACGGCCGCCATCACCCACACGCCGATCAGGTCGTTGCCGCGGTCGTCGCCGCGCGCCGCCGCGCGGCGGTCGTCGACGAGCCAGGCACAGAGCAACCCGAGCGCCGCCCCGTTGGCGCCGAGAGCCGGCGTGAGCCCGGTGACGAGCGCGAGCGCGGCCCCGGCCACACCCGAGAGCAGGAACACGGCCACCACCGCGACCGACCCGAAGCGGCGCTCGACGTGCATCCCGAAGATGCCGGTGGCGAGCATGGCCACGAAGCCGTAGCCGATGTTCGTGCCGTGCACGAACGGCGTCGAGAACAGGCGCCAGAGCTCGCCGTCGACCACCCCGACGAGGCCGATGTCGAGGTCCGTGACCGTTCCCGTGCTGGCCACGAGCGTGACGAGCACGGCGATGGCGATCAGGACGATCGTCGCGTCGGGCCGCGTCTCGGCGGCGATGCCCGGGATCTCGCCGGCGCGCAGGCGCGGCAGCGCCGGGGCGGCCGACCGCCGGCGGGGCTCCTCGTCCTCGCCGCGCTCGATCTTCGGCGCCCGCTTACGCACCCGCTGGCCGCAGTACGGGCACTCGGTCACGTACGGGCTCACCTCCGACGAGCAGTTCTTGCAGACGACGAACAGGTCCGGCTCGCTCACCCGGCCGAGGATACTCCCCGCGGCCGGGCCCGCAGACTAGGCCGCGGTCTTGTCGACGACCTCGCGTAGGACCTCGCGGAGGTCGTGATTGGCCTCCCAGACCACGGTCTGGCGCGAAGCGCCGTTGCCGCCCTCGAGCAGGTCGTCCACTCCCGCGAGCTGATCGGCCGAGCCGAGGTCCTGAGCGTGATCGCGGACGCGGTCGAGCACCCGCTTGGCCAGCGCCCGGGTCGAAACCCGTTGCTCCTGGGGAAGGTCGACGAGCTCGCCGTCGAGCCCGTGCCGGGCGGCGATGAACTTGTTCTCGTCGAGCATCTCGTACGGGTAGCTCGACAGTCTGCTCCCCGTCTCGAAGTGCTCGCACAGCTCCCTGACCAGCGCCTGCACGAGCGCGGCCAGTCCGAGCGTGTGCTCGACACGGGTCTGGGCGTCCATCACGCGCACCTCGACCGTGCCGAGGCGCGGGTGCGGGCGCACGTCGTACCAGAGGTAGGTGTAGTCCTCGATCACCTTCGAGCGGACCATGAACTCGACGCGGCGCTCGTAGTCCTGCCAGTCCTCGTAGCGCGGCGGGATGCCGACGCGCGGAAACGCGCGGAAGACCGGCGTGCGCGTGGAGAGCAGCCCGGTGTAGTCGGCGCGCCAGAACGGCGAGTTCGCCGACAGCGCGAGCAGCAGCGGCAAGTGCACGCGCATGCCGTTGGCGACGTGGACGGCCTTGTCGGGATCATCGACCCCGACGTGCACGTGCACGCCGAAGATCAGCTCCTGACGCGCGATCCAGCGCAGCTGGCTCACGAGCGCGCGGTAGCGGGGGCGGGCGACGATCCGCTGCTCCTCCCAGAGCGCGGAGGGGTGGGTCCCGGCGGAGCCGATGGCTAGCCCGCACTCGCGCGCGGTGGCCTGGACCTGCCGGCGCAGTCCGTGCAGCTGCTCGGAGACCTCGTGCATCGAGCTCGAGGGCGTCGTCATGATCTCCACGACCGACTCCATCAGCTCCTCCTTGACCTGCGGCTCGCCCTCGACGGGCGGCAGCGCCGCCAGGACGGTCTCGATCGAGTTCGAGAGGTCGAGCGTCTCCTCGTCGAGGATCATCAGCTCTTCCTCGATGCCGAGCGTGTAGGCGGGGCCGGTGAAGCGGTGCTCCATGGCCGCGATCGTATCCGCGCCGCTCCGCGTAGCGGCGGCGAGCCTGGCGCTCTCGGATCGAGCGGTTCGGGCGCCCCGGCGGCCGGGTACGCCGCCGCGTCCGTTGCTAGCCTGCCGCGCGATGCGGATGAACGACACGCTTGCGGACCTCGAGACCGCGTTTCACGAGGAGGCCGACGCCGAGCGCCATCGCCGTCAGCAGCTACGTCGTCAGTCGGCCGCGCGGGCGCGGGGCCGCCGCCAGGACCAGGTGGAGCGGGTCAGTCGATTCCGGTTCACCGGGCTCGTGCTGGCGATCCTGGCGACGACCGTGGTGGTCACCGTGCTGATGTTCGAGGCGCTCGCGCTCATCATCGGCTAGCGGGGGCGCGCCGCCGGCCAACGCGGCGCTCGTGCCTACCCGCCTTGCTTGAGCCGGTCGAGCTCGCCCTCGACGCTCGTCCCGTCGGCGGACGGCGCGGAACGGCGCGGGCCCTCCTGCTGGATCTCGAGCCAGACCTCCTTGCGGTACACGGGTACGGCGCGCGGCGCGTCGATACCGATGCGCACCTTGTCCCCGGCCACGGCGAGCACGGAGATCTCGACGTCATCGCCGATCATGATCGCCTGGCTCGCCTTTCTCGTCAGGACCAGCATCTCCGCCTCCGTGCCGTACGCAAGGCCCGCTGGGCGCACTCTACCGCTAACGGACGGACGGACGCAGATCAGTCGCGGTCGCCGGGAACCTCGGTTGCTAGTCTCCCCGCCGCCCGTGGCACGCCGCTCGCTGAAGCCCCAGCTCAACCAGATCCGCAGCTGGGTCAGGCAAGGTCGTACCGACGCCTGGATCGCGCATCAGCTCGAGGTCTCGGCCCGCGACATCACCGCCTTCAAGCGCGAGCACGAGCTGGTTCCGCCCGAGGAGGCCGACGCGGACGGGCCCGGCGCACGTGAGGAGGTCGAGGTCGACCTACGTGCCGAGGACGACGCACTGGTGGCCGCGGCCCTCGACGCAGAGCCCGAGGAGGAACCGGAGCCTGCCTCCGAGCCGGAGGAGGCCGACGGCGAGGAGGCGCCGAGCAACGACGAGGACGGCGACGAGCGCCCGCGGCGGCGCCGGGGCCGTCGCGGCGGGCGGGATCATCAGCGTCTTCCAGGCCCTGCCGCTGATCGTCTCGTCGCTCCTGTCGGGCATGCGCGACATGCGGAAATCGGGCGGCTCGAAGGGCCCGGGCCTGCGGACCGAGCGCGACCTGCCGCTCTGGGTCGTCTTCCTGGGCTCTCTGGCCCTGGTCGCGGCGATCGCGGCCACCGACCTGATGCCGACCGACCTGACCGGCCGGCTCGCCGGGGCCGCGA
>JACCTJ010000083.1 GCA_013812485.1 Thermoleophilaceae bacterium | reverse complement strand
CACGAACAGCGCCTCGCAGGTCGGCGTGAGGTTCTGGATCTCGCCGGCGTTCGGCTCGACCCGCCGGCGCAGAGGCACCTCGAGCTCGTTCAGCACCGCGAGCGCCGGCTCTCCCATGACGACGACGATCCGCGGCGAGACGACCGCCAGCTCGCCCAGGACCCGGGCCCGGCACTCCGGGGCCGACATCGCCGTGTCCGCCACCGGGCACTTTATGGCGAGCGTCCCATAGACCACGAGCGGGTCGATCCCGAGGCGGCCGAAGCTCTTGAGCAGCGCCTGGCCGGAGCGGCCGTAGAAGGCGACGCCCTCGTGGATCTCGGCGGCGGTCGGGGCGTGCTTGAGCAGGAAGACGTCGGCCTGCGGATGCCCCGAGCCCAGCACCGGCGCGAGGTTGCCGCGCGGGCACAGCTCGCACGCCTGAACCTCGCGGGTCAGGCCGTTGAGCTCTCGGATTGCCCGCTCGAGGTACTTCTCGCGGATCTCGTCGTCGGTGGCGGGCATCCGAGAGGGTGAGTTGGACGGCTCGCGCCGCCCTCCTCCAGCCTGCATCACTCCTTGCTCGAACGCGCAGGCTTTCGCCCGGATCGACCCGCTCCTCGCCCCTGGATGAACTTGAGCGTCTGCACGTAGAGCAGGCTCTTGCGGTCGCGCACGATGTCGGCGTCGCGCAGGGACTCGAGGAACTCCGCGGGCCCGTCGAAGTCGCGCATGCGGATCCGCACGGAGCCGAGCGCCTGGGCCACGTGCGAGTCGGACCCCGCCCCGGCGACGATCCGGTACTTGGCGGCGAAGCGAGCCGCCTCCTCGTTGAAGCCCGAGTAGGCGACCTTGGCGTTGAAGACCTCGATCGCGTCGATCTCCTCGACCACGTCGACCAGGTCCGAGTAGTCGGGCACGGTGTGCATGCGGTCGAAGGGGTGGGGCACGTAGACGAGCCCACCTTGGCGGCGGATCTCGGCGATCGTCTCGGCCAGGGTCATCCCCCGCTCGATCTTCTCCTCGATGAACAGGCCGATGACCTCGCCTTGATCGGTGGTCTTGACCTCCTCGGCGACGATGATCTTCGGCTCGCCGCCGTCCCGGCGCGAGAGCTCGCGCGCCTCGAGCGCCCCGTCGATCTCGTTGTGGTCGGTCACCGCGATCGCCCCGAGGCCCTGGTGGCGGGCGGCCTCGAGCAGCGCCGTCGCGGGGGTGGCGCAGTCGGCCGAGTGATCGGTGTGCATGTGCAGGTCGACGTCGATCAGGGGGCGGGTCTCGATCCGTCGCCGCACCGCGGGATCGCCGCGGGCGTCGTGGCGGCGCGCCGCCAGCTCGTCGTAGAGCTCCTGGTGGCGGTCGGCGACCCTCGACCAGCCGAGCTCCCGGTGGCAGCCGGATACGCGCTCGTGGAGCTCCCGTCGGAGCGTGTCGTCGGAGATCAGGCGCTCGAGCTGGGCGGCCAGGGTCTGGGAGTCGCGCGGCTCGAAGAGCAGGCCGAGCTCGCCCTCGCGGAGGATCTCCTCGTACTCGGGCATGCGCGCGGCCACGGGGATCGCCCCACCGGCCAGCGCGCGCAGGACGAGCTGCGGCGCGGGAGCCACTCCGCTCGAGGCCGCGACCGCGATGTGGGCGCGCGCCAGGTGCTGGGCCTCCGAGCCGTGCTCGGGCCCCGCGAAGTGGATGCGGTCGCGCAGCGTGCGCGACAGCGACACGGTCGGGCGGGTGTCCGGCGAGCGCGACCACACGGTTGCGCGCCAGGGCAGGGCGGCGGGCAGCCGTCGCAGCGCGCGCAGGAAGGTGCGCAGCGCGCCGCGCTCCTCCTCGGCCGAGAAGACGATCTCGACCAGCTCGTCGTCGGCGCGCGCGGGGCGCTCGGCGAGCTCCCCGCCCGGGGGGATGATCCGGTAATCGCCGGGGAAGAAGCGCCCGACCACGTCGGCCGTGGCCTGAAAGCTCGCCGTCCGCCCATCGAGGCGGCCGAAGCGCAGCTCGGTGAGGCGGCGTCCGAGCTGGGTCGAGACGACCCGCTCGGCCGCGGCGTGGAAGCTCCCGACGTTAAGCGCGCGTGAGTGACGCAGGGCCGCGGAGGCGGTGCTCGGCGCGAACGGCTCGTGCACGTGGACGAAGTCGAGCTCGGCGTGCTCGAGCAGATCCTCGAGCGTGCGTGAGAGGTCGAGCGGCAGCGACGCCGAGGAGCCGCGGCGCGTGGGCGGGAACCCGACTCCGTGGCCGACCGCGACCACCTGGGCGCACCCCGGCTCGTTCCAGAGCGCCGCGGGATCCTCGACCACGCGCCGCACGAGCGCGCGCGACTCGCGTACCAGCTCGCGCGAGTCGGCCGGGGCGACCACCACCACGCGGTGCCCGCGAGCGCACAGCTCGTCGGAGAGCCGCTCGACGTAGCGGTTGACCTCGTGATGGGCGTCCCAGGCGTACGGGGAGACCTGGGCGATCGCGAACCGCTCGGAGCTCACATAGGCAGCATACGTTCCCCGAGGACGACGCCCGGCGAGTTCCCCGGCAGCGCACGCCACGGCGGGGCCGACCGCCGGGAGGCTCCGGTCAGCCGTCCGAGAAGACGACCTCGTAGAGCTGCGGCTCGAACCCGCTCGCCAGCTCTCCGGCCTCGGTCATGTGGGCGCGGGCCACGGGGTCGCTCAGCATGGCTTCGAAATGTTCCCGGCTACGCCACTGCGCGTAGTTGGTCACCTTGGTGCCGTCGAGACTCTTGTGGATATTCGCCGATACGTAGCCCGAGCAGCCGCTCATCGTGGTCTCGGTGGCTTCGATCAAGACCCGGGCCAGGGTCTCCTGGTTCTCCGGGTCGACGGTGAACACGTTGATGAGCGTCACGACGTCCTGGTCCGGCGAGATGTGGGCCATGGTCGGCTCCTTTCGTTATCAGGGCGCTGACATAAGGCCCCGACTGTATCAGCATGCTGATACAGTCGGCATAATGAAACCGCAGCTTGGCTACGAGCTGAAGCGGACTCAGCAAGCGCTGCGGAGCTCGATGGACGAGGCGCTCAGCGAGCTCTCGCTGACCACCCCACAGTACGCCGCGCTCACCGTGCTTGAGGCCGCACCCGGCGTCTCCTCAGCCGAGCTCGCGCGGCGCTGCTTCGTCACCCCCCAGACGATGCAGGCCATCGTGGCGGCGCTCGAGCGGCGGCGGCTGCTCGGCCGCGAGGCCCGGCCGGGTC
>JACCTJ010000077.1 GCA_013812485.1 Thermoleophilaceae bacterium | reverse complement strand
ACCAGCGTGATCCCGTCGCGCACGGTGAGCTGGACGCAGACCACCCGCGGGTCCGCCCGCAACCCGTCGTTCAGCTCGACCAGCGCGCGCGTGCGCTCGTCGGGCTCCGCGTCGTCGACCACCCGCCCGCTCCAGAGCGTGTTGTCGATCGCGATCACCCCGCGCTCGGAGAGCTTCGGCAGAACGGCCTCGAGGTAGCCGCGGTAGCCCTGCTTGTCCGCGTCGATGAAGACCAGATCGAAGGGCCCCTCGAGCCCCGCGACGGTCTCGAGGGCCGGTCCGACCCGGACCTCGATGCGCGCGGCGTAGGGGCTCGCGGCGATGTGGCGCCGGGCGACCTCCGCCACCTCGGCGTCGACCTCGCAGGTCACGATGCGTCCGTCGGCGGGCAGGCCCGCGGCCATGGAGAGGGCGGAGTATCCGCTGAAGGTCCCGATCTCGAGCACGCTCCGCGCCCCGCTCGCGAATACCAGGACCTCGAGGAACCGGCCCTCGACGGGGCCGGTCATCATCTGCGGCGAGGAGAGGTTCTCGCGCGTCTCCTCCGCGAGCGCGACGAGATGCGGCGGGGGCGCAGTCGTGTGCTCCTCCGCGTAGCGCTCGACCTCCGGTCGGATGATGCCGTTCATCGCGACACGACGCCGCCGGACGCTATCGGACCTCGAAGCCCGATTCGCCCTGTGGTTCCTCCTCCGAGGCCTCGACACCGTCGACATCGGCGCTGCTCGGGCCGGAGCGGCACCACTCGACGAGCCGCTCGACCGCGTCCGCGTCGCCCTCGAAGACCGCCTCGACCGAGCCCTCGTCGCGATTGCCCACCCACCCGGCGAGGCCGGCCCGCTCGGCCTCCCGGCGGGTGGCGTCGCGGAAGCTGACGCCCTGGACATCGCCGGAGATCACCACGCGGCGACGCGTCGGCCCGTCGCTCACGGCGCGGCCGGCTCCGCGCGGGCGAGAGGGTGAGCCACGCGTCGGTGCACGAGCGAAGGCATGGACCCGGCGATACCCACCTCACCCGGTGCCTGAACCTGGCGCGCAGCGGATCAGCGGCGCGGTTCGCCGGCGCTCCCCGCCCGCGCGAGCGCGAGCGCCCGCGAGACGGCCTCGGCCGCGGAGGCGACCCGCTCGATCGGGTCCGTCGCCAGCCCCGGCCGTCCGAGCTTCCAGGTATCGAGCCCGACCACGGGCGTTCGGGCCTTGAGCGCCAGAGCGACCTCGGCCAGCGTTCCGTAGGCGCCGCCGAGGGCGATCACGGCCTCTCCGGCGCGCGCCACGAGCGCGTCGCGAGCCTCTCCGAGCCCGGTCGCGAGCGCGACGTCGAGGAACGGGTTGGCGGCTCCGGGGTCGGTGCCGGGCAGCAGGCCGACGGTCAGCCCGCCGGCCGCCCGGGCGCCCCGGCAGGTGGCTTCCATGACGCCGCCGAGGCCGCCGCACACCACGATCGCTCCGGCCTCCGCGAGTCGCCGTCCGACCTCCTCGGCGACGGGAAGGAGCGCGGTCTCAGGCTCGCCGCCGCCCACCACGGCGATCTGGATCGCGCGCCGGCGGCGCTCCGGCGACTCGAGATCGCCGGGGGGAACCACTACCGGGCGAGGACCCCGTGGCGGGCGGCGAGGGCGACCTTGCGCCGCCGCGAGACCGCCACCCGCCGGCGCGAGCGCCCGTAGCCCTCGCGTTCGATCTCGCGCAGGATCTCGCGGTACATCATTCCGGCGGCGCGCACCGCCCGGCGGCCGCAGGCGAGCTTCGCGACGCCGGCGAGACCCTCGTCGTAGAGCGCGTCGGCGCGCGCGATCTGCTCGCGCACGAGCCCCTCCCGCGCCTCGGGGCCTTCCAGGCGGTGCCGCTCGATCGCCTGCTGAGGCAGGTAGACGCGGCCGCGAGCGCGGTCCTCCTCGACGTCGCGCAGGACGTTCGTCCGTTGCATGGCCATGCCGAGCGCCGCGGCCTGGCGCTCGGCGGGCGCGCGCGTGCCGAGGACGGCGGCCATGGTCACGCCGACGGTCCCGGCGACGCGGTAGCAGTACTCGTCGAGGTCCTCTTCGGTGACCACCGGGCGGTCGGCGAGGTCGTCGCGCATGCCGTGACAGAAGTCGAGTAGCGCCTCGCGCGGGAGCGGACGCCGAACGTCGACCTGGGCGAGCAGGCGTGCCTCGCGCGACTCCGCGGGCCCGCCGCGGGCCCAGCGCTCGACGGCCTCGACCCGAGCCTCGGCCGCCGGCTGGCCCTCGTCGACGGCGTCGTCGAGCGTGCGGAACACGAGATAGAGCCGGTAGACGTCGTCGCGCACGCCCGCGGGCAGCAGCCGGCAGGCGAGCCCGAAGGTGCGCGCGACCCGCCGCGTCGTCGCGCGCGCCTCGGTCAGGGTTGCGTCAGGCGGCGAGCGGAGCGCGCGCACGGTCCCCCTCGATCAGCTTGGCGGTGACCTCGGCTCCGAGCAGCACGCCGGGCACGCCGGCGCCGGGATGGGTCCCCCCGCCGACGTAGTAGAGGCCGTCGACCGAGCGGTCGCGGTTGGGCTGGCGGAAGTAGGCCGACTGGTGCAGCGTCGGCTCGACGGCGAACGCGTTGCCGTCCACCGCCCCGAGCTCCGAGCGGAAGTCCTCGGGCGTCATCTCGTGCTCGACGACGATCGAGTCGGCGAGGCCCTCGAGACCGTAGGAGCGCTCGTAGTCGGCCACGAGGCGGTCGCGCAGCGGGCGGGCCTCGGTTCGCCAGTCGATCGGCGCCCTCAGGTTGGGTACTGGCAGGAGCGCGTAGATCGAGTCGCCGCCCGGCGCCGCCATCCCCGGCTCGGTGCGCGAGGGAGTGTGCACGTAGGTCGAGAGCCGGTGCGGGACGGAGCGCCCGCGCGTGACCTCGGTGATGGTCTCGCGGTAGTCGCGCCCGAGCAGCAGGGTGTGGTGCAGGAGCTCGGGGTAGGTGCGGTTCGTGCCTAGGAAGAGCAGGTAGCAGGACATCGTGGGGGTCAGGCGCCGCAGCGGGGCGCGCCGGCCGAGCAGCTCGTGGGTCGAGAGGACGTCGGCGTTCGAGACGACGACGTCGGCGGGGATGCGCTCGCCGTCGGCGAGGATCACGCCCCGGACCTCGCCTCCGCCCCCGCGCCGGTCTCCCGATCGCTCGATGCGCTCGACGGCCACGCCGCAGCGCACGTCGAGCGGTCGCGCCATCGCCTCGACGATCGAGTACGTACCGCCCTGCGCGTACCAGCCCCCGTCGACGACCTGGAGGTAGACGAGCGCGGCATAGATCGCGGGCACCCTGAAGGGGTCCCCCCCGATGAACAACGAATGGAAGGAGAAGGCCTCACGAATCCGTGGATGCTCGAAGTACCGCGCGACGAAGCGGTGCAGGGGTAGCGCGGCGCCCAGTCGCAGCATCGTCGGCAGGAGCGCGACGAAGTCGCGCGCACGCAGGAAGGACTGCCGCCCGGCGGCGAGGATCCCCTCCTCGTAGATCGGCCGGACCGCGTCGAGGAAGGCGTCGAGGCGAGCGGCGTCGGCCGAGGAGAAGCGCGCGATCTCCTCCCGAAGCCGCTCCCGGTCGCTCCAGAAGTCGAGATGGCGCTCGTCCTCGGCCCAGCGGATGCGGTAGAGCGGCTCGAGCCGGCGCAGCGTCACCTCGCGGTGCAGGTCGAGGCCGCCGGCGGCGAAGGTCTCCTCGAGGACCCACGGCATGGTCAGCAGGGATGGGCCCATGTCCCAGGTGTAGTCGTGATCGCGCAGCTGGTAGGCGCGCCCGCCGGGCCGCTCGCGACGATCGACGACGGTGACCTCGTGGCCGGCGCCCTGGAGGCGCAGCGCCACCCCGAGGCCGCCGAGCCCGGCGCCGATCACGACGACCCTCATCGCGAAGCTGCTCCGAGTCGGGGACGCATCCTCAAGGCCTATACGAGCAGGTTGGCGCGCCGGATCGCTCGCCTCGGCTCAGATGGTCGATTCTGCAGCAGGTAGCAGCGCTACCTGCGAGGGTGCGGGTGGCGATCCAGCGCCGGTATGCGCCGTCATCCGTGGGTGCGTCAATGAGAAATCGACCATCTAACGGACCACGAAGTTGACGAGCTTCCCCGGTACCACGACGGTCTTGACGATCTCGCCGCCGTTGAGCTGGGCGGCAACCTTCTCCGAGCCGAGGGCGAGGCGCTCCTGCTCCTCGTCGGAGGCCTCGGCGGGGGCGGCGACGCGGTCGCGGAGCTTGCCGTTGACCTGCACGATCAGCTCGAAGGTCTCGGCGCTGAGCAGGGCGGGATCGGCCTCGGGCCACGGCTCCTCCCAGACGCGGGTGCCGGTCATCAGCTCGTACACCTCGCTGCCGAGATGAGGCGCGAACGGAAAGACGAGCGAGCCCGCGGTGGCCACGGCGAACCGCAGCTGCGCGATGCCCTCGGGCGTGGTGAGCAGGTCGTCCTTGTAGCGGTAGGCGTCGTTGACCAGCTCGATGATCGCGGCGAGGGCGGTGTTGAAGGCGAAGCGGTCGCGCAGGTCGGCGGTGACCTTGTCGATCGCCCAGTGGGCCTTGCGCAGCAGCGGCGTCGGCCGGCCGAGGCCGGCGCCTTCGATCGCCGCGTCCTCGCCGTCGCGCTCGGCGACCTCGTCGGCGAGCCGCCACAGGCGCGCGAGGAAGCGATGGATCCCCCCCACGCCCTCGTCCGACCAGTCGGCGCCCTGGTCGGGCGGGCCGATGTAGAGCATGTAGCAGCGCGCGGTGTCGGCGCCGTAGCGCTCGACGTAGTCGCGCGGCGAGATCACGTTGCCGCGCGATTTCGACATCTTCGCCCCGCCGCGGGTGATCATGCCCTGGGTGAACAGGCGCGCGAACGGCTCCTCGAAGCCGACGAGGCCGACGTCGGCCAGCGCCTTGGTGAAGAAGCGCGCGTACATCAGATGCAGGATCGCGTGCTCGACGCCGCCGATGTACTGGTCGACGGCCATCCAGCCGTCGAGCACGTCCTGGTCCCACGGCGCCGCGTCGTTGCGCGCGTCGCAGTAGCGCAGGAAGTACCACGAGGAGTCGACGAAGGTGTCCATGGTGTCGGTCTCGCGGCGGGCGGGGCCGTCGCAGCCGGGGCAGGTGGTCTCCACCCAGTCGGTGGCGGCAGCGAGCGGTGACCGGCCCTTCGGCGCGTAGTCCTGGATGTCGGGCAGCTCGACCGGGAGCTGGTCATCGGGCACCGCCACGAGCCCGCAGCGCTCGCAGTGGACGATCGGGATCGGGCAGCCCCAGTAGCGCTGGCGCGAGAGCAGCCAGTCGCGCAGGCGGAAGTTGACCGATCGGCGGCCGCGCCCCGACTCGGCCAGCCAGTCGACGATCGCGTCGAACGCGACCCGGCTGTGCTCGCCGTCGAAGCCAGCCGAGTTGACCATGACGCCGTCGCCGGTGTAGGGGAGCGCACCCGGCGCCGGGCTCGCGGCCGCGTTCGCGCCGCCGCTGTCGTCCCCGCCGGCCCTCACGACCTCCCGGATCGGCAGCTCGAAGGCCTGCGCGAACTCGTGATCGCGCTCGTCGTGCGCCGGCACGGCCATGATCGCGCCGGTGCCGTACTCCATCACCACGTAGTCGGCGACGTAGATCGGGATCTGCTCGCCGTTGACCGGATTGGTCACCGTGTGCCCGAGGGCGATCCCGGTCTTCTCGCGCAGCTCCGAGCCGCGTTGCTCCGCCGGCTCGGCGGCGGCGCGCTCGACGTAGGAGCGGACCTCGGGCGAGTCGTTCAGCCTGAGCACGTCGGGATGCTCGGGCGCGAGCACGAAGAAGGTGGCGCCGAACAGCGTGTCGGGGCGCGTGGTGAACACCGGGTAGTCGGTACCGAGCTCCTCGCAGCGGAAGACGACCTCCGCCCCGTAGGAGCGGCCGATCCAGTTGCGCTGCATGGTCTTGACGTGCTCGGGCCAGTCGAGTGAGTCGAGGTCGTCGAGCAGGCGGTCGGCGTAGTCGGTGATGCGGAAGAACCACTGCTCGAGCTGCTTCGAGATGACGGGCGTGCCGCAGCGCTCGCA
>JACCTJ010000074.1 GCA_013812485.1 Thermoleophilaceae bacterium | reverse complement strand
CGGCCATGTAGTCGATCATCGCCCGGTTGGGGTGGAGCGCCGAGAAGAAGACGTCGCGGAAGCCGTTCAGCGTGACGTCGCCCGCGAGCTCGTCCTCGAGCAAGCGCAGGAACTCCGCTTCGGGGATAAGCCCCATCTCGAGATCGAACAGGGGGTGGCGCCCCCTCGCCACGGCCACGCTCGCCATCGCTGCGGAGAGCTCCTCGACGCTCGCCCCCGAGCGCTCCTGGACCGCGACGAAGCCGCCGAGCAGGGGGCTCGTGAGGACTCCGCCGAAGTCGCAGATGACCGCCCGCCGGTTGTTGCTCGAGCTCCCCACCCCGTTCACGCCGCCACGCCTCCCTCGTCGCGGACCGAGAGCTCGTAGGCCCCGACTCCGTCGCGACCCTCCATGCGCCAGCCGAATACCGCGGCGTGCACGATCAGCCCCTCGAGCGCGAGCGAGAGCCCGGCCCGCGCCTCGCCGGCCGCGCGCCGGGGAAAGTCCTCACCCGGCAGCCACAGCTCGAGGCCCGAGCTGCGCTGACGACCCTCGCCGTCGTAGATCGTCGAGAGGCGGGCGTCCTCGATCCCGTGCAGGACGCCGTCCTCGAGCAGCCAGCCGGTCAGCTCCTCCTCGCCGTGTCCGCGGGCGCCGCGCGGGCGCCGGGCGAACAGGACCAGAGCGTGCGCGGCGTCGAAGATGGCAGAGATCGAGCGGGTGGCGTCGAGCTCGTCCCAGGCCGGCGCCTGTGTCGTCTCGGTCACGGTGCCAAGGCAGTCCAGCGCGTCCTGGCCCACCCGGCCGCGGACTCGGCACAGCCGGGCCGTCGATCCGCCGAGGCTTCCCTCCTCCGAGACGGGCTCGAAGGTGAGCTCGACCTCCCGGGCGATCCGCAGACTCCACCCGGCGCCGTCTCGGGCGAGCTCGGGAGGCTCATCGACGATCTCGGGCCTCTCACCGCGAAAGATGATCCCCATGCCCGAGCGCAGGCTGGCGTGGACGTCCACCTGGGGATCGAAGAAGGCGGCCGAGATCGCCGGGCCGCTCACCGCCTGATCCGGCGCGGCCCGCCGTGAGTGGGTGCGCCGTCGTGCTCGGTCGCCGTCCCCTCGACGTCGTAGCCCGCGCCGCGGCTCCGGGCTCCGGGCTCCGACCTCGCGTCACGCGCAGCACCGGCGAGCCCCGCGCTCAGCCGTCGCGCGATCGTCCGCTCGAGCCCGCGCCGAGCGAGGGCGCGCGTGGGGGGGATGAGCAGGAGCACGCCCGCCACGTCGGTCAGGAAGCCGGGGGTGAGCAGGAGCGCCCCGCCGACCACGATGAGCAGGCCGTCGGCGAGCTCGCGGCTCGGTACGCGGCCGGTCTGCAGCGCCTCGACGAAGCGCCGCCACGCGCCGCGTCCCTGGGAGCGCAGGAGGAGGCTTCCGAGGATCGAGTCGACCAGCAGGATGGCGATGGTGGGCAGGACCCCGATGGCGTCTCCCACGGAGAGGATCGCCCACAGCTCGGCGAGCGGGACGACGATGAAGGCGGCGACGACGAGTACCCAGCGCATGGCCTGAGGCTACCGCTCGACCTCGGCGCCGCGGCCCGCCGAGGCCGACCGACTACGATTGGGCCATGCCTTCCGTGGAACAGGTCGAAGAGGCCCTCACCAACGTCATCGATCCCGAGCTCGGACTCGACTTCATGGAGCTCGGGCTGGTCTACGAGGTGGTGGTCGAGGACTCGGAGGTCTTCATCACCTTCACCCTCACCACCCCCGGTTGTCCCATCGGCCCGCAGGTCACCGACCAGATGCAGGAGTACGTCGGCGAGCTCGACGACGTCGAGCGGGTGACGCCGAAGATGGTCTTCAGCCCGCCGTGGACGCCCGAGATGATGAGCGAAGAGGCGAGGTTCGCGCTCGGCTACTGAGCCCGGAGACGCGCCGGGCGCGTTTCAGGCCTCCCACGACGGGCAGGCTCGCCGCAACCCGACCGAGGAGACGCAGCGATGGAAGCGAGCGCCGAGCCCGAGATCACCCCCGCCCAGATCAGGGTCCGCGAGGTAACCGACTACCAGCCGACCTGGACCGAGAACGCACCCGGCGTGGAAGGCGTCTTCACCGTGCAGCTCGTGCTCGACCACGGCGCCGAGGAGTATGTGATCCGGCCGACGGCCGAGGACATCGACGTCCTGAAAAGCCTTCTGCGCGACAGCCCACAGGTCTGGTTCGATCTCGAGCGCAAGGTGCTGATGTTCGGCAACCGGTCGGTTGGCGAGTAGGGCGACGCGGTACTCGGAGCGCCGCGGCGGCAGACCGGCCGTCGCCAAGGTCTAGTTCGAGCCGTCGACCGAGGCCTCTGCGCCTCTGCGAGCGCCGGTCCGCGCGCCGCCGGCGCCAGAGCGGCGGGTGGACCCCGAGCGGCTCGATCTGCCGGAGCGCTTGCCCCGACCGGACGCCCCGCCGTCCGCACCGCTGCCGTCGGGCGCGCGCCGCGACCCCCCGCGGCGCTTCCCCGCCCCGGCCGCGGCCAGCAGCTCGTCGAGCGACTCCTCGAGCAGTGCGCCGATGCCGTCGATGTCGGGCAGCGTGTCGTGGTCGGCGAGCAGCCCGAAGTTGAGGCCGCCGTTGTAGCTCATGATCGCGATCGCCAGCGCGTGATTCTCTGGGAGGAAGGCGATCGGGACGATCTCCAGCAGCTCGCGGCCGAGCAGGTAGAGCGGGAACTGGGGGCCGGGTACGTTGGTCACGATCAGGTTGAAGAGCCGGGTCGAGAAGTTGAGTCGCGAGGCCTGGGCCAGCAGCGTGGGCGGCGCGAATTCCTGCACCCCGGCGATGACCTCGGCCCCGAGCGCCTGCTTGGACTCCTTCAGCCCCTCCATGGCCGCGCTGACCACGCCGAGTCGCTCGACCGGGTCGCCGACGTAGACGGGCAGCGGCCCGCGCATGGCGGCGATGCGGTTGCCGAGCTGACCGTGCTGGGCCTCGGTGCGGATCGACACCGGCACCAGCGCGCGCAGCTCAAGGCCCTCGGTGCGCATCCCGCGGGCTTCGAGCCAGCGCCGCAGTGCGCCCGTCACCACGGTCAGGACGACGTCGTTGACCGTGCCGCCGAGCGCGTCCTTGACCTGCTTGAAGTCCTCGAGCCGACCTCGTACCCAGAAGAGCCGCCGGTGCGGTCCGATCTTGGTGTTGAGCGGCGTCTCGGGGGCGGGGTTGAGCCCGGCCCACGCCACCTCGGCGACGCCTTCGACGGCTTCGCGCAGCCGCCCGGCGGTCGCGGCGGGCTTCGAGAGCGCCCGCGCGGTCTCGCCGGCGAGCGAGAACGGCCGCCGCGCCATGTCGACGACGTTCTGGGCTACGAGCTCGGCGGCGGAGGGCTCGGGGTGCGGGGTCCAGCGCGCCCCGGGCTCCGGCTGGGAGTTCGGCTCGGCCGCGAGGTCGAAGAGGACCGTGGCGATGTCGACGCCCGATACGCCATCGACCATCGAGTGGTGCGTCTTCGAGATCAGCGCGAAACGCTTCCCCGACCCGCCGTCGGCGCTCTCGAGGCCCTGCACGAGCCAAAGCTCCCAGAGCGGCTTCGAGCGGTCGAGGCGCTGCGAGAAGAGGCGACCGGCGAGCTGGCGCAGCTGCTCCTCGGAGCCCGGCCTCGGCAGCGCGGTATGACGGACGTGGTACTCGAGGTTGAAGCGCGGATCGTCGATCCAGAACGGGCGCCCGGTCTCGAGCGGCGACTCGGCGAGCTTCTGGCGGTAGCGCGGAACGAGGTGCAGGCGCGACTCGACGTGCTCGAGCAGCTCGTCGTGGCGTGGCGGAGGCCCGGCGAAGATCGCGAGCGCACCGACATGCATGTGCGAGGACTCGCGCTCCTGGGCGAGGAAGGACGCGTCGATGGCGCTCAGACGGTCCTTGTGCAGCGTGGCCATGCTCGAGTCACACTACCCGATCGAGGGCGCCCCGGCCGGCCCCCGTGGGCGCGTCACAATGCGGGATATGCGGTTCCTGGCCATCGCTCTCATCGCCCTGGGCGTCGCCGGTCTTGTGGCGGCGCTCGTGCTTCCCCGCGCGGTTGAGTCGCCCCCGTCCGGCGGCCCCGGAGACCCGACCGCGACCGTCCCCGACGAGCCGCCGTGCCCGGGAGGGCGCCCGCCCGTACCGCGCGCCGACCGCGTCGACGAGGACCGCGCCTTCAAGCTGCTCGCCCGCCAGGTCAAGCTCGGACCGCGCCCCGCGGGCTCCGAGGCCTCGCGCCGGCTCGGCGAGCAGTTGCGCCGGCTGCTGCCCAACGGTCGCTTCGAGGCGGTCCCGGACTCGGGCTCGCGCCCTGGGCCCCTGCGCAACGTGGTCGGAGCGGTCCAGGGGCGCGATCCCGTGCGGCTGGTCGTCGTCGGAGCGCACTACGACACCAAGGACGCGCCGGGCCTCGTCGGAGCCAACGACGGCGCGGGGGGGACGGCGGCGGTGGTCCAGCTCGCCCGCTCGATCCGTCCTCGCCAGCTCGGCCCCACCGTGGTCTTCGTCCTCTTCGACGGCGAGGAGAGCCCCGCCGGCACCCCGAGCGACCAGTTCCGGCGGCGTGGGCTCAGCGGCAGCCGCGACGCCGCGCGCGAGTATCCCGGCGCCGCGGCGATGGTGCTGCTCGACTTCGTGGCCGACCGCGATCTCTCGATCCCGCGCGAGGCCAATTCGACCCCCGCGGTGTGGCAGGAGCTGCGCGCAGCCGCCTCACGCGTCGGGGTGGGCTGCGCCTTCCCGGCCGTCTCCCGCTCGGCGATCAGCGACGATCACGTCCCCTTTCTCGAGACCGGCGTCCCGGCGATCGACCTGATCGACTTCGACTTCGACTGCTTTCATCAGCCCTGCGATGACCTGAACGCGGTCTCGAAGCGCAGTCTCGACGCTTCCGCCGAGGCGACCTACGAGCTGCTCGCTAGGCTCTGAGCAGTGACCACGACGCCCCTTCCCATCGCCCGGCCCGCGACTCCCGAGCGCCTACTGCTGGCGGCTCCCCGAGGCTACTGCGCGGGCG
>JACCTJ010000044.1 GCA_013812485.1 Thermoleophilaceae bacterium | reverse complement strand
TCCTGAGCGGACTGCTCGTGCTCGTCCTGCTGGCCGGTACGGGGGTGACCGCAGCCCTGCTGCTGCGGCCGGATCTCGACTCCTCGCCCGAGGCCGAGCGAGCCGCGGCGACCGGCCTCGGCGAGCGCGCCGTATCACTTGAGGGTCTCCGCCGAGCGCCGGCCCCCGGCGACGAGGAGCCCGCGCCGACCGGTCCGCCGCCGAAGACCACCGAGGTGATCGGCGTCGGCACCGGGGAGTTCTCGGGCCAAGCGGGCGGAGCGGACGTCGAGGACGTCGACGGACCGGCCGATCCCAGGGGAGGCCGGGATCGCCTCCGACGCCGAGATCCGTAGCGAGCTCGCCGAGTTCCGCGACCACCTCGACGGGATCGATCCGCGGAAGGGAGCGCGGGCCCACGTCGATAAGGACGGGCGCGCCGTCTTGCCCAAGGGGGCGCCGCGCAGCGTCGCGCTCGTCGTCGCGGCGGCGAACGAGATCGCCACCAAGCCCTACAAGTGGGGCGGTGGGCACGGCGCGTGGAAGGACTCGGGCTACGACTGCTCGGGCTCCGTGTCGTTCGCGCTGGCGGGCGGGCGGCTGCTCGACAGCCCGCTCGACTCGAGTGGCCTGACGCGCTACGGCGCGGGCGGGGCCGGCCGCTGGATCACCATCCACTCGAACCCCGGCCACGTCTTCATGACCGTCGCCGGGCTGCGCTTCGACACGAGTGGGCAGGGGTCCGCCGGCACGCGCTGGCAGCCGGCCTCGCGCTCGACCGGAGGCTTCACCGTCCGCCACCCGCCGGGGCTCTGAGGCCGGTCGCCCTCTCCTTGAGGAGGGCGCCGCTTCGCGCCCACGGCGCAACTGTGGGCCCGCTCGTCGGTTAGAGTGCCCCAACGCCGCCTTTCAGGGAACGGCGATTCGCCGACGCTCGGTGGCCGTTCGAGCCTCCGCAACGCGTGGCCGTCGCTGCACATCCCGGGGGGCGAAAGAGTCCCGCTAGGACCCTTGCACGTCTCACGCGACCCGCCCGAGTTGACGATCCGAACGGAATCGAGCTGAACGGAGTCAGACCATGAGACCTTCGATCCCCACCCGCATCTTCACCCCGTTGGCTGCGTCCCTGGCGCTGCTGATGGTCTTCGCCGGTGCCGCCTTCGCGAGCCTGGGCGATCGCACCCTGCGCGAGGGCATGGAGGGCGACGACGTGATGGAGCTTCAGCGCGAGGTCACCTACCTCGGCTACCCGACGCCGCGCACCGGGAGCTTCACGAGCGGCACGAAAGGCGATGTGACCGACTACGAGCGGGCGACCGGCCTGATGGTGGACGGCGTCGTCTCCGAGGGGGAGGGCGCGACGATCGCCCGCCGCGCCGACGAGAAGCGCGCGCGTGAGGCCGAGCCCTCCTACCGCTACGGCGAGCGCACCCTGCGGATGGGACTGCGGGGCGACGACGTGCTCACCCTCCAGAAGCTGGTGACGACGCTCGGCTACTTCACACCGCGTACCGGAAGCTTCACGAGCCGCACGAAGAGCGACATCATCAACTACGAGCGCAAGACCGGCCTCACCGTCAACGGCGTGGTCGGCCGCTCCGAGCAGGCGACGATCAAGCGGCGCGCCGCCGAGAGGTCGTCGACCTCGCGCCGCCACGTGTTCCCGATCAAAGGCTTGCACTCCTACGGCGGCTCGGGGTCGCTCTACGGCGCGCCGCGCTCCGGCCACCGCCACGGCGGCCAGGACATGGCCGCTTCCTCGGGCACGCCGCTCGTTGCGGTCACGAACGGCCGCGTGTCCCAGGTCCGCTACCAGGCGGGCGGCGCCGGCTACTACGTGGTCATCCAGGGCGACGACCGGACCGACTACGTGTACATGCACCTGCGCGAGTCGGCGTCGGCGTTCGTCTCGTCCGGGCAGCGCGTGCGGACCGGGCAGCAGGTCGGCCGCGTGGGCTCGACCGGCGCGTCGAGCGGACCGCACCTGCACTTCGAGATGTGGACGGCGCACTGGTTCGCCGGCGGAGACCGCTTCGACCCGCTGCGCTCGCTCCAGCGC
>JACCTJ010000041.1 GCA_013812485.1 Thermoleophilaceae bacterium | reverse complement strand
GCTCGGGCGAAACCCCGCATCCATCGGATTGGCGTCGGCGTCGAGGGCGAGCACGTCGTCGCCGACGCGCGCAAGCGAGCGCGCGACGGTTCCCGATACCGTCGTCTTGCCCACCCCGCCCTTGCCGACGACCGCGATCTTCATGGCGACCCGACGTCGGGCACGGTACAGCTTCCAGCCGGTTCCATGACCATCAGTCCGTCGAGTAGGCGCTCGATCGCCCGGACGGCCGGCGAGGAGGTCGCGTGGTCGAGCACCGCTGCGCCGGCTCGCTCGGCTCTTGCCACCGCCTCGTCGGCCGGTATGGCCGCCAATACGCGCTCTCCGACCAGCTCCTCCACGCGACCGACGTCGGCCGGCCCCGCCACCTTGCTCGCAACGACGCCGACGGTGGCCGCGCGGCGGCGGGAGCGCACGACCCGAGCAACCCGACGGGCCGTCAGCGCCGACTGCCAGGTCGGCTCGGCCAGAATCAGGAAGGTCTCGGCGTAGGGCGCCCAGTCGAAGGCGGCCTGACGAGGACCGGCGGGCAGATCGCCGACGATCGCCCAATTGCCGAAGGTGCGCGCCCGCGGGAGGCGATGGACGACCTTGTAGTAGGCCTGCAGCGAGCCCATGATGGGCCCGGTTCCCTCCGCGGGCAGCTTGCCGGACTGAAGCAGCTTGACGCCGTCTGGGGCTGCCACCGCGTAGCGACCGACGGCACGCACCGGGCCGACGCCCTTCTTCAGCCGCCAGCGCCCGTCCTCTCCCCGCTCGGCCGCGTCGGCGAGCGGGGCAGGGGCGTCGGCGGCCCCGCCGAGGCCCAGGCTGACCGCGAGGCCGGGCATCGTGTCGGAGTCAAGCGCGAGGACGCTATGGCCCCGGCGAGCCAAGAGGCGCGCCACCGTCCCTGCAAGCACGGATTTTCCTACGCCGCCCTTCCCGACGATCGCGAGGCGCGGCGGCGGCGGAGCGGTCAGCGCGAGGCGCGCCGCGGTTCGCTCTCTCGCGCGAGCGCCACGAACTCCTCGTAGCGCCCCAAGAAGGCGTCCATCAGCCGGCGCGTGCCCGCGATGGCGCGGACGCGGCGGTGGAGCTCCTCCATCCCAGGGCGAGTGAGCTGGTAGATGCGCCGGTCGGGGCCCGTGTCCGAGACCTCCCAGGTCGAGTGCACGAGGCCGTCGCGCTCAAGCGCTCGGAGGGCCCGGTAGAGCCGGCCGGGGTCTGAGGACTTGAACCCGAAAGCCTGCGTGCGCTCGAGCAGGTCGTAGCCGTGGGCGGGGTGCTCGCGGAGCAGGAGCAGCAGGCAGGGACGCAGGAAGTCCTTCGGTGGAGTCACCTCCACTGCGGACTCGCGCGAAGCCGCCTCAATGGGTATGGCCGACTCGATCCTCGAGGCAGCGCGCGGCGTCCTCGGGCGAGTCGTGGCACCAGCAGTCGGCGTCGCACTCGCCGTGGCCGGCCCCGGTGAGGCCGGCGAACTCCTCGGCGAAGGTGCGCTTGCCGAGCTCCTCTCCCGTGGCGGTGAGGCGGTAGCCGGTCCCCGATCGCTCCAGGTATCCATCGGCACAGAAGCGCTCGAGATAGGCCCCGAGAGTGTCGGCGGGCACCGCGAGGAAGCGCGCGAGATTCTCGGCGGTTGGCGCATCGTCGAGGCCCTCGGCATGCATCCAGTACATCGCCTGCAGGAGCTCGTCGCGGACCCTGAGGGCGTCGAGCTCACCCACCGCCGTCAGCCTCCGTCAGACCGGTAGCCGCCCCGTTGCCCGGAGCCGCACGGCCGTTGGCGTCCGCCATCCCCCGGGCGAGAGCGGCGATCGCCGCCACCGCCGGAGCGTCGGGGGAGAAGTCGAGCGGCGCGGCCTGAGCGCGCTCGGCCCCGGGCATGCCCTCATCGAACGGGATGACGCCGGCGATCTCGAGCCCGTTGCGGTCGGCGAACTCCCGCACGGCCTCGAGCTCGCGCTCGTCGCGGATCTTGTTGGCCACGAGCGCCACCCGCACGAGCCCGAGATCGTGGGCGAGGGCGGCCATGCGCCGGCCCGTCTCGAGCGACTTGTAGTACGGCTCGACGATGCAGAGCATCGCGTCGGCATAGCGTGCCGTGCCGCGCGAGAGGTGCTCAGGGGAGGCCTCGGTGTCAAGGATGCAGACCTCCTGCGGCGAGTTCCCCGCGGCCTCGATCACGCTACGAACCGTAGCGTGCATGCTGCACAGTCACCCGGTGCCGGCATGCTGGGGGTGGGCCATCACGAGCAGCTGCACCCCGTCCGGCCCCGTCAGCGAATGGGAGTCGCACACCTCGTCGAGCGTCTTCGTGAGCTCGGCGCCCTCGGGCGTGCGCTTAAGGAGATCGCGCGGCAACGTCGGCAGGTCGTTCATGCGCTCTGGGGGAATGCCGAGCGTGAGCGCGAGGTTCGGGTTCGAGTCGCCGTCGATGGCGAGCACCCTGTGGCCGCCGCGGGCCAGCACGCGCGCCATCGTTCCCGAGATGGACGTCTTGCCTGAGCCCCCCTTGCCGGCGATCGCAACTTTCATCGCATCCCATCCTAGCGATCGCCAGGGCTATCTGCCAACTCCTTGCCGAGCCACTCCTCGACCACCTCTCGGACCTGCTGCACCGCAACCTCCAGGGCGCCCTCGACTTCGGGCGAGAGCTGGGCGCCGAGGCTCTCAGCGTCGACGGGCTGGCAGCCGACGAGGAGAACGCACGCGGGCAGGCAGCCGAGGCCCTTGGCCATCGAGAGGACGCGCTCGGGGGTGGCCAGGTGCATGTCGGGTACGTTGTCGTAGTCTGCGACCTCGGGCTGTATGGCGAAGACCGTGCCCGGGGCTGCCCCGCGGTCGACTGCGTCCACCACGATCAGGCCGTCGCAGCCGACCAAGAGCTCTTGGAGCAGTGCGATTCCCCCGATGCCCGTCTCGAGAACCTCGACGCCCGCCGGCAAGCGCCCGAGCCGGGCAGCTACCGCGGGCCCGAAGCCGTCGTCACCGCGAAGCACGTTGCCGACGCACCCGACGATGATCCGGCGGGGAGAGCGTATAGTGGTGGAGTGCGAGGTTTCGATAAGCTTCCGATCAGGCTCGAGGAGCTTCTCACACAGGTTGAAGCGTTCGAGGGGGCGCGCGAGCCGCGGACTAGCGGTTCATCGTCCGATATGGGAAGATGCGTTTTAAGTTGCAGATGAGAAAGCTCGTGACACTGCTAGCTTCGCTCCTGGCCCTCGCTCCGGCCTGCGGCGAGTCTGCGGGCGGGGGGGGCGGCGAGCCCGCGGCCAGGGGCGGCGGCGAGCCTCAGCGCTTCGCCGCGGACATCACGCCCCTCAACCGCTCTGAGGTAGAAGGCACCCTGAGAATGTCGCTGGCCGACAATCATCTCACCGTCGACATCGATGCGCGCGGTCTCGAGCCGAGCACGATTCACGCTCAGCACATCCACGGTGTCCTGGACGGCAACCGGGAAGCGTCCTGCCCGGTTCCCGCGGACGACCCGAATGCCGACGGCTTCGTGGGGCTCGATGAGGGAAAGAGCGCCTACGGCGGGGATCTGCTGGCGCTCGAGCCCTTCCCCACCGTTGGTCCGAGCGGCCGGCTCGACTGGAACCTGACGCTGGACGTCGACCCCGACGAGCTGCGGCCGCTCGAGCGCCGAGTGCTTCTGCTGCGCGGTGGATTGGCGGATCTGGACGCTAAGGGAGGGGCGGACTACGTGCCGGACCTCCCCGTAGCCTGTGCTGTAATCCGACCGCTCGAGAGTCGGGCAAGCGAGAGGAGCAAGGGATGACGTGGATGACGGCGTGGTGGATCTTCGACCTCGTGGTTCTGCTGGTGGTCGTCCCGGTGGTCGTCTTCCTGCTCGTGCGCATGCTGCTGGCCGCCCTGAAGGTCAAGAGGGGCACCGACGAGCTCGCCGCGAGCGGCGGCGCCCTCGCCTCGCGGTTCGAAGGAGTCGAGCAGCTGGCCAGGACCAATAGTCTCCTGCGTCAGGTCAGCACCGACCTCGAGCGCTACGGCAACGCGCTGGACGACCTCCGGTAGGTCTTCTGCCATGGACGCAGTGGCCATCGTCAGCATCACCATCGCGGTAACCGTGATCATTGTGCTCGCCGTCTGTTTGATAGCGCTTGCGGTGATGCTCCGGAACGTCGACGTGAACCTGCGGGCGGCGATCGCGGCGATCAGGGAGGTCGGACCCAACGCGGAGCCTCTCAAGGCGGCCATCGAGCCCATCAACATCGAGCTCGACCGGCTCCGGAGGTCGTTGGAGCGTTTCGTGGGGCGGGAGCAGGAGCAGCGGTAACATCGGCCCCCGCGATTGGGCGCGGGGTCGCCACGCCGCGCTCCGAGGTCGAGCTGCTCGCGACCCGGGCGCGCGCCAGGTCCGTGCTCGTACGCTCGCTCCCACTTCGGTTCCGCGTCGACCGCGGCAACCTCGGAGCCGTAGAAGGCCTCACGAGGATCACGATCATCCTCCAGGCATTTCCGGAGAAGCGCTTCGCGCGCTTCGCCACCGACTTCGACCGAATCGCGGCCAGCTTCCGCCGCACCGCGGTGATCGGACGGGGCCGCCGTGAACCACGCGCGCGCGCTCAGGCTCCGCCGCCCCCTCGCTGGCTGGCTCGCCCCCGGGCCCACTGCTGTAACATTCCCTTCACGTCGTGGGCCACGGTTCCACGTGTTGACGCTGGCCCCCCGCTCAGGGGACCAGGGAGACGCACCGCACCAGTGGCCTGATCGCCGAAGAGGAGGACAGGAGGACATTGCTGTCGCTGGCCGCACACACAGCTGGAAACCCTCACGTGGGTTGGTGGGCGGGTCTCGTCATCGGCTTCGCCGTCGTGGTGTTGGTCGTCCTGCTGGTCGCCATCATCCTCACCTTCGCCTCGCGCATCGGTGAGCGGACCCAAGACGCACTCGAGGCCTTCGACTCCGCTCGCGCCGGCACGACTCCGCTGTCGCGTTTCGGGGACACCAGGGCGGCGGCCCAGGACGTTCTCACGGCGGTGCGCGCAGCCCGGGGTGCCATTCCGCGAGGAAGAGCGTGAACCTCTTGGCGCTCAACCCCGAGCAGGCAGTCCTGTGGTGGGTCGCGCTCGCGATCGGGGCCGTGGTGGTCGCGGTGGTCATCGTGCTCTTCCTGTTTCTCTCCCGCTTGCTGCACGACATCCGCTTCGGCGTAGCGGCGATGGGTGAGATGGCGGAGCAAGTGGAGCGGGGCAGCGCCACCGGCGACCTGCGGGCCACCGCCATGACCCTGCGGGAGATTCGCGAGGAGATCCGTATCCACGACGATCTGCTTTCGAGATGAGCCAGGGGCTGCACGTCGCCCTGACCGTCGTCGAGATCCTCGCGCTGGTCATCGCGGTCGCCGTCTACCTGATTATCTTCGCCCGCCAGCTCGGGTCGATCAGCGAGAGCGCCTGGCAGGCAAGCGTCCGACTACGCGCCACCGAGGAACAGCTCAGGGAGCTCGGTACGGCGGCCGCGGAAATCAACTCCACGCTCGACGAGCTCCACGTGGCGCTTTCGCCGGTGGCCGAGAAGGCCGCGAGTCAGGCGGTCAGACGGTGAGCGGCAGCTCGGACGGGCGGCGGAGGTGAGCTCTCCCCTGCGGCATCCCGCCCAGCTCGGTGCCTTGGTCGTGGGTATCGCCTATCTGGCCGCCGGCCTGCTCGGCTTCGCCTTCACTGGCTTCACCGGCTGGGTCATCGACACTCGCGAGGACATGCTCGGGTTCGACCTGAACGGCTTCCACAACATCGTCCACTTCGGCATCGGGGCGATCCTGATCGGCGTCTCACTCATACGCGAGCCCACCATCACCCAGGGTGTGCTGATCGGCGGCGGACTGGTCTACCTGCTCGCCGCCGCGCTCGGGTTCACCGGCAACCTCGGCTCGCTCCTCTCGATCGACGGGCTCTTCGCCTCCGACAACTTCCTCCACCTCGGCTCCGGACTCGGCGCGATTCTCTTCGGGCTGCTCGGCGGCGACGTGGCGAGGCGAAGGCTCAAGGTGCAGGGACCGTGACGGTCGCGTGAAACGAGCGGCCCCGCCCGCCGCCGGGGAACGTGAGCGGCTCCTGGCGGGCGTAGTGCGCGGCACCCTGGCGGCGATGACCATGACCGCTCTGCGTCAGGTCACGACCGGGCTCGGCCTCGTCGAGCAGACGCCGCCCGACGCCGTCCTCAAGCAGCGAGGCTTCGGCGTCGTGGTCCGGACACCGCGCCTCGCCTTCGTCCTGGCGAGGCGCCAGGTCGCGTTGGTGGAGCTCGCCCACTGGATCTACGGCGCGGCCGGAGGCGCCGCCTTCGTCCGGCTGCCGCGCTCGATGCGCCGTCACCGGTGGGCGGGGCCCGGCTATGGCCTCGCGACCTGGATCGCCTTCGAGCTCAGCGTCGTCCCCGCCCTCGGTGTCGATCAGGCGAGGAGGATCAAGGCGATGGAGCACCTGATGTTCGCCGCCGACCACGTGCTCTACGGCTTCGTCCTCGCCGCTGACCGCGATTGGGCGCGATCCGAGCGGCGCCTGCCCGCCCGCCGGAGGAGGAAGCGGCTTGCGCGTCGCTGAGGTGATGACCCGCGACTTCCTCACCGCGCGAGCGGAGGAGGAGCTCGCAGAGGTGGCGCGGCGGATGGTCGAGCGCTGGGTCGGCTCGGCGATCGTCGAGCCGGACTCGCCCGGCTCGGCTGCCGGCATCCTCACCGAGCGCGATGTCGTCTACGTGGTGGGCGCGGGCGCCGACCCGCGACGGACTCGGGTGGCCGATCACTTCACCCCCGAGGCGACCTCGGCGGCGCCTGACTGGTCGCTCGAGCGCGCGGCCGAGGAGATGAACCGGGGAGGCTTTCGCCACCTCGTCGTCGCCGACGGCGACCCCGTCGGGGTCATCTCCGTACTCGACATCATGCGCACTTGGACCGGCGAGC
>JACCTJ010000349.1 GCA_013812485.1 Thermoleophilaceae bacterium | reverse complement strand
CCGCGGTAGAAGGGGTCGAACACCTGCTCGCGCTCGGCGGCGTCGATGCCCTCGCCGCTGTCGGCGACCTCGACCTCGACGCCACCGCCGGCCGCACCCTCGGCGGCGACGACGATCCGGCCTCCCTCCGGGGTGTGGCGGATCGCGTTGTCGATCAGGTTGAACAGCACGCGCTGAAGCTTCTCAGGGTTGCCGCGCACCAGGGGCAGTTCAGCCTCCAGGCGCACCTCGGAGACCACGCCCTCGGCGTCGGACCGGGCGCCCATGGCCTCGACGGTCTCCTCGACGAGCTCGCCGAGCCGCAACTCCTCCATCGGCCATTCGATCTCGCCGGCCTCGAGCCGCGAGAGCTCGAACAGGTCGTCGATCAGCCCCTCGAGCGAACCGACGTGGACGGCGAGCTGCCCGAGATAGCGCCGGCGCGTCTCTTCGTCGAGCGCCTCCTCTTCGCTCCCGAGCGCCTCGGCCAGGACCCGCAGCGAGGCGAGCGGGGTGCGCAGGTCGTGCGAGACCGCGGCGAGCAGACTGCGCCGCGCGGCCTCCGCCGCGTCGCGCTCGGCCTCGCGGGCGGCGAGCTGCTCGATCATGCGATTGCCCGCCGCCGCCAGCTCGGCAACCTCGTCCTCGGCCCGGGTCTCGAGCCGCACATCGCGGGCCCCGTGCCCCACCGCGGCCACGCCCTGGCGGACCACCCCGATGTCCCACATGACCTCGCGCGCGAGAATCGACGCCGAGTAGACGGCGAGCACGCCCGCGGACACGAGCAGGAGCATCAGGATGACCGCGTCGTGAGTCGACACGAACATCAGGCCGGCGACGACCGCCACGCTCGCCAGCGCGAGGCCGACGACGAGCGCGATCGCCAGCGCGAACTGGCGCGACAGCGAGCCCACGCGCGCGCGCCGGCGCGCGAGCAGGTGCGAGAGCGCCAGGATCGGGACGCCGCTGCCGAGCAGGAGCGCCGCCAGCAGTAAGCCGTCCTGCGGCCCGAACGCCGCAGCGGTCACGAGGCCGCCGACGAGGGCGACTCCGATGACGAGTCCCGCGCCGTGCCAGCCGCTCACGGTTGAAGCCGGTAGCCGACGCCCCAGACCGTCTGGAGCCGCCGCGGCCGCGAGGCGTCGGCCTCGATCTTCTCGCGCAGGCGGCGGACGTGGACGGTCACGGTCGAGGTGTCGGTGTAGAAGGAGAAGTCCCAGACCGCCTCCATGAGCTCATCGCGGGAGAAGGCGCGGCCGGGGTGGCGGGCGAGGAAGAGCAGCAGGTCGAACTCGCGCGCGGTCAGCGCGACCTCCTCGCCGTCGGCGAAGGCACGACGCGCGTCGGCGTCGATCCTGAGCCCGTTCAGGACGATCGGCTCCTCGCGGCCGAGCGCCGGTCGCGCCCGGCGCAGCACGGCGTCGATCCGAGCCACGAGCTCCGCGGGCGAGAACGGCTTGACCACGTAGTCGTCGGCGCCGAGCTGGAGGCCGGTCACGCGCTCGCTCGGGTGGTCCTTGGCGGTGAGGATGACCACCGGCACCCGCTCGCGCTCGCGCAGGCGGCGCAGGAGCTCGAGCCCGCCGACGCCCGGGAGCATGAGATCGAGCACCACAAGGTCAGGCGGCTCGGCGCGCGCGAGCTCGAGCGCCTCCCGGCCGTCGCCCGCCGCGCGGATCGAGTAGCCCGCGCGCTCCAGGTAGCGCCCCACGACCTCGGCGATCGTGGGCTCGTCGTCGACGACGAGAATCGAGCCTTTGTGCCCCGAGGTCATGTGTCGATTGTCGCCCGCTCTGCGTCGCAAGGTCGCCTCAGGGCGTGAGCGTAAGGCTTTCGTCACCCCGGCGAGCGACCGTGAGAAGCCCGTAAGTCGCGCGTAAGGACGCCGTTAGCTCCGCCTCCTAGCGCCGTGGACTCGAGAGGAGAGCCAGAGACAGGGGTGGACGTCGATCCCGGCTCTCCAGGTTCGACGGACACATTACATCTCGGAGGCTTTCTCATGGGCGCTTACCCGGCGCCCGGCCCCCGCCTCTCGCTCCGCGGCTAAGCCGCCGCGGTCTCCACCGCGGGCGACTCGACCCGGTTCGGCGCGCCTTTCGCGCCAGTGGCGAGAGCTCTCAACCGAGCACTTGCACCAATGCATCGACCACCTGCGCGGCGTGCACGCCGTCGGGGTCGCGGTCGGGCTCGAAGTCGGCGACGCTGACGCCCACCAGCGCCGTGCTGGCCGCCAGGGGCCTCACGAGCTCGATGAAGCCGTTCCACGACAGCCCGCCCGGCTGAGGATATGTGAGCGCGGGCAGCGCCTGCTCGTCCAGGACGTCGAGGTCGAGGTGGAGCCACGCCGGACCCAAACCGGCCAGGCGCGACTCGCAGTCCCGCCCCACCCGGCCCTCTCCCCGCTCTTCGATGCTCCGGGCATCGAGCCGCTCGATTGCCGCCGGCACATAGCCGAGCTCTTCGGCGACGTCCTTGTCGTCCTCCGCTCGGCGGTGACCCAGGATCATGACCCGCTCTGGCGGCACGAGCGGCGGAGGCCCGACGAGGTCGACAAGTCCGGGCGGCCCGTGGCCGGTCAGCATCGCGAGCTCCATGTCGGCTGCCTCGCCGTTCGGGGAGCTGCGGGTGTCGTAGAAGTCGGCGTGTCCGTCGACGAACCACAGGCCCGCCTCACGGCCGATCAGCCGCAGCCCTCCGAAGATGCCGAGGAGCAGACAGCAGTCGCCGCCGAGCACCAGCGGGCGATTCTGTTGGTCGAGCGCCCGAGCGATGGCGACGGCGAGCGCCAGCGAAGACTCGCGGAGCTCGGCGAAGCCGATGACCCCACTGGTGGGCTCCCGCTTAGAGTCAGTGATCCGCGGCGCGACATCACCGAGGTCGCGCGCGCCCAAACGCTGGACGAGGCCCGCCCGACGTAGGGCGTCGGGCGCCCGGCCTTCTCCCCGATCGGAGCCTGAGGAGTCGAAGGGTGCGCCCAGGACCGAGAGCACCGCCCGGAAGCTATCGGCTCTCGAGGCGGCTCCCGGCGCTTCTGCAAGGCGGTTCGCAGGAACGGGTCTGGCGCTCGTGGGACTCGGGACGGTCGGCCTGAGCGCCGGCCTGCTGCTCGCCGTCGGTCACACCGTGGAGCGCGCTCTCGCCGTCGAGACAGCCGACCCGAGGCGTCCGCTGCCGGCGAGTCTCGACCCCGGGACGAGCGAATGCCAATCGATGAGCGCCCGCACGGAACGCGGGAGCCCCGACAGGGCTCCGGCAGCGGATAGCATGGCCTCGCATGCGACGGCGCGGGGCCGCCTCATCCACCGTCGCCGCGCCGCGCGCCGAGGAAAGCGAGCTCCTGGCGCGCCTTCGAGCCGGGGACGAGCGTGCCTTCGAGGAGCTCGTGAAGGCCAACCACCCCACGATGGTGAAAGTCGCCGAGCTGTTTGTCCCAAGTCGTTCGGTCGCGGAGGAGGTCGCCCAGGAGGCCTGGGTGGGGGTGCTCCAGGGGCTCGACGGCTTCGAGGGCCGCTCCTCGCTCAAGACCTGGATGTTTCGCATCCTCACGAACCGGGCGAAGACGCGGGGCGAGCGCGAGCGCCGTACGCTTCCGATGAGCGCGCTCGACCAGCCGGACCTCGAGGGAGCCGGCGCCGCCGTGGCCGAGGATCGCTTTCACCCGGCCGCAGATCCTGTACGCGGCAACCTGTGGACCCAGCCGCCCCGCCCGCCCGACGAGGCGACGATCGCCGCAGAGGGTCACGAGCGGCTGCTCGCCGCCATCGAGGGGCTCCGGCCGGCGCAACGGACGGTGATCACGCTGCGCGACGTGCAGGGCTGGGACTCCGACTCGGTGTGCGACCTGCTCGAGGTCAGCGCCGCCAACCAGCGTGTGCTCCTGCACCGCGCGCGCTCCACGGTGCGCAGGGAGTTCGAGCGATACCTGGAGGAAGGGAACGGAGGATGAGGCTCCGCAAGCCGCCGCTGACCTGCCGCGAGCTCGTCGAGCTCGTAACCGACTACCTGGAGGGGGCGCTCCGGGCCCGGGATCGTCGTCGCTTCGACTCGCACATTGCGGGCTGCGCCGGCTGCCGGGCCTACCTCGCCCAGATGCGGGCGACGATCGACACGCTCGGGGAGCTGTCCGAGGAGACATTGGCCCCGGAGGCGAAGCGCGAGCTCATGGAGCGCTTCCGGGACTGGAAGCGGTAGGCCGTACCGAACGGTGTAACGCCCAGGCCATCTGCTTGACGGAAGGGGTATGAACACACAAACCGAAAAGACAGACGCAGAGTGGGCGCAGGAGCTGACGCCGGAGCAGTTCAAGGTCCTTCGAAAGCGCGGCACCGAGCGCGCCTTCAGCGGCAAGTACGTGTACTCAAAGGACTCCGGCAGCTACCGCTGCGGCGCGTGCGACGCCGAGCTCTTCAGCTCGGCGGCGAAGTTCGACTCCGGCACCGGGTGGCCGAGCTTCTCGGAGCCCGCCACCGCCGAGGCGATCGTCACACGTAGAGACCGAGGCCTCCTCATGACCCGCACCGAGGTCCTCTGCCGGCGCTGCGGTTCCCATCTCGGCCACGTCTTCGAGGACGGACCGACGTCCACGGGAATGCGCTACTGCATCAACTCGGTGGCGCTCGACCTGAAGGAGGAAGCGTGAGCACGAACGGAGCAATGAGCACCAACGAGGTGAGTACGAACGGCGCCCCACCGCACGCGATCGCGACCTTCGCGGCCGGCTGCTTCTGGGGCGTGGAGGCGACGTTCAGCGCCGTCGACGGGGTGGTCTCCACCCGAGTTGGCTACACGGGGGGATCGACGGCGGACCCGACTTACAAGCGGGTCTGCCGCGGTCGGACGGGCCACGCCGAGGCTGTCGAGGTGGTCTACGACCCTGCCGTCGTCGCCTACGAGGAGCTACTCGAGGTCTTCTGGAATAGCCACAACCCGACGACCAGGAACCGTCAGGGGCCCGACATCGGCAGCCAGTACCGCTCCGCCATCTTCTTCGGCAGTTCGGAGCAGGAGGCCGCGGCGACTCGCTCGAAGGAGAACCTCGGGGCCGAGCTCGAGGGCGGGGCCGGGCTCCTCAGGCGAATGAAGCCCAAGACCGTGGTGACCGAGATCTTGCCGGCCGCGAGGTTCTACGAGGCCGAGCCCTACCACCAGCGCTACTTCGAACGCCACGGGATCGCCTGTGGGCTCTGAGCCGCAGGCTTGCCTCTGAGCTCCGCCGCGCGGAAGGCGGGTCAGCTCAGCAGGTACCCGCCGATGAAGCCGAGGACGATCGCCGTCGCCACCAGCCCGCTGACCTCCTCGAAGGCGTGGGGGATGATCGCGATGGAGACAACGGCGAGGACGGCGCCGGCGGCGGCCGCCTGGGCGGTGCCGATCAGCTCCGGGCTGGCGTCGGCGAGCACCGTCCCGCCGAGGATCGTGGCGAGTGCAAGAGCCAGCCCGATCGCACCCAGCAGCCCCAGGGCGAACCGCCGTTTCCGGCCGCCGGCGAGGATCGGCTGCGCCGCGCCGTAAGCCTCGACGAGGTTGCCTACCACGATGCCGGCGAGCAGGGCGATGCCGACCTCGCCCTCGGCCACGGTGAGCCCGAGCGCGATCGACTCGGGGACGCCGTCCACGAACAGGCCCGCGGCGATCGACTCCCCGCGCGCGACCTCACCCGAACGCGTGGTCATCGGGCGACCCGCGGCTGCCGCGTGCATGGACCGCCGCATCTCCTTCGTCTTCGTGTCGCGGTTCAGCCAGCGATCTGTCCCGACGTAGACGAGCGTCCCCGCGGTCAGACCGAACGCCGTGAGCGCAGGACCTGCCTCGGCATCCGCTTCCGGGACCAGCTCGAGCGCCACGGCGGCGAACAGGATGCCCCCGCCGAAGGCGCTGAGCGTGGCAGCCCACCGCTTGGGGAGGCTCACGCCCGCGGCGATGGCCGCGCCCAGAAGGAGACTTCCTCCGATCAGGAGCCCCCAGCCGGCGGAGGCGCCAAGGCTGCTGATGCCCACGGTCGGGACGCTAGCTTAGCTAGATCCCGCGCCGCGGTCCCGGATCCGTGGCGTTGCCGCGCTCCTCACGGGTCCAGTCGCGGAAGGCTCGGAGGAGCGCCCGCTCCGCCCCGGCCGAGATCGATTCGGGCGGAACGCTGCCCAGGGCGTCGATAGTCAGCCGCATCTGCTCGACGTAGGTCAGGCAGTCGGGGCAGTGCGATACGTGGGCGTCGAAGCGGTGGCGCTCGTCCTCGACGAGCGTGCCCTCGACGTAGCCGGTGACGAGCTCGACCATCTCCAGGCATGTGAGGGCGGCGCGTGCGCTCACCGCTGCTCCCCGGCGAAGTAGCGCTCGAGACGGCGGCGGACGCGCGAGCGCGCACGGTGCAGCAGTACGCGCTGGTTTCCCTCCGTCATCTCGAGCAGCCGGCAGGTCTCCGCGGCGGTGAATCCGGTCAGGTCGCGCAGAGTGATCACCGCCCGCTGCATCCGCGCAAGATCCTCAACTGCCGACTCGATCTCCCTGCGAACCTCGGCCGAGCCCAACTGCTCCGACGGGCCCCACGGCCGCGGAGGCGAGGCCCAATGGTGGGGCCAGCGCGCGTGGTCAGCAGGCAGGAAGCGCTCGATCTCGACCGGCGACTCGCCGGCCTCGACCTCGGCCGAAGCTAGCGCAGTGAAGGGGACGCTCCGACCCTCGCGCTCGACCGCCGAGGCGGCGCGCCGGACGAGCACGCTGAAGATCCAGGTCTTGAGCGTGGAGCGGCCCTCGAAGCCGTCGAGGCCCTTCACCACGGCGACCCACGTCTCCTGGACGACATCCTCCCCGACCACTCGGTCCCCACAGATCGAGGTCGCGACGCGCAGCATGGGCCCCCCAAGGCGGCGGACCAGCGCGGCGAACTCCGACTCGTCGCCCATGCGCAGGGCCTCGACCAGTGCGTCCTCGCCCCGCCCGTCCTCCGGCGCCGGCTGGGTCTCGAGGAGATCCAAGGCGCAAAAAGACTACGCCTCGCACAGCCCGGGGCGCACGAGGTGTAACGAAACCGGCTCCTGACCGGACTACGGTCTATGTCAGCTAACTCAGACGGCCTGCTCGTCGTTGGCGGCGACGCCGGCGGGATGAGCGCCGCGGCCACCGCCCGCCGCCTCGCTCCGGAGCTCGGCATCCGGGCGTTCGAGCGCGGCCCCTACACGTCCTACTCGGCCTGCGGGATCCCCTACTTCGTCGCCGGCCTGTTCGACGACGCGGAGCGAC
>JACCTJ010000342.1 GCA_013812485.1 Thermoleophilaceae bacterium | reverse complement strand
GAGGTCTTCGAGTACGGGCCTGACCGCGACTTCGCGGTCAGGCGCCAGATCCAGGCCAAGCAGGGCCAGGGGGCGATCAGAGCGCCAGGGTCCCCCGGCAGCCCCTAGAAGACGATCACGCTCAGCTCTCGCGGCCGGTGGCGGCGCGCAGGGCCGGCTCGAGCTCGGGACGGAGAAAGCGGTAGCCGAGCTCCTCGAGACGGCGCGGCCTTACGTTCGCGCCGGTGAGTACTACCTGGGCCATCTCGCCGTAGAGGACCTTGAGGCCAAGGGCCGGGACAGGCAGGATCGCGGGGCGCCCGAGCACCCGCCCGAGCACCTTCGAAAGCACCTTGTTGGTCACGGGCTCCGGGGCGGTCACGTTGACCGGTCCCGAGGCCGCCTCTGTGTCGAGGCAGAAGAGCAGCGCCCCGACGGTGTCGTCGAGGTGGATCCAGGGCACGTACTGCCGGCCACCGGCCACCGGCCCTCCGAGCCCTGCCTTGAAGAAGGGCAGCATCGTCGCGAGCGCGCCGCCCTCGGGCGAGAGTACGACGCCGGTCCGCGCGCGCACCACCCGCAGCCCGAGGTCTGAGGCCTTGGCCGCCTCGCCCTCCCAGGCGGCGACCACGTCGGAGAGGAAGGTGCCGGGGTCCGCCGAGCCGCTCTCGTCGACCGGCTCGCTGCCGCGAGGGTAGATGCCCTCGGCCGACTGGGAGACGAGGACCTTCGGCCGCGGCTCGGCGGCGGCGATGCCGCGCACCAGGTTCTCCGTCCCCAGCACGCGCGAGTCGCGGATCTCGCGCTTGGTCTCGTCGCTCCAGCGCTGGGCGATCGGCTCACCGAGCAGATGGACGACGCCCTCGCGCCCGGAGAGCGCCTCGGCGGGAGCGGGCTCGGACTTCGGGTCGGCCCACGTGACGGCATCGACCTCCCCGCCGAAGGCCCGCCGCGCACGCTCGGCGTCGCGGGAGAGGACCGTGACCTCGTCGCCCCGCGCGCGCAGCTCCTCGACGAGGCGGGCACCGATCGTCCCGGTGGCGCCGGTGACGGCAACCTTCACCGACGGATCTCCGCTGCGCGGCCGAGGCCCACGTTCACGCCGCCGAGGCTTCCGATCGCCGAGGTCAGCCGCCCGAGCGTACCGGGGCGGCGCTCGAGCTCGACCCGGAGGATGAGCGAGAACTGTGCGCTGGGGTTGGCCATGGGGAAGACGGCCCGCGGGCGTCCGGCCCGGGCGTGAGGCCATCCTACCCCGGCACGGTGGGCCTCCAAGCGCGGGGAACGCCTGCTCGCCCGCGTCTCGAGGCCGCGCTCCTAAGATGCCGGGCGATGCCCGCCGCGCCCGCCGCCGTCGCCGAGAAGGCCCACACCGAGCTCTTCCTGATCGACGGCAACAGCCTCGCCTACCGCGCTTTCTTCGCCCTGCCCGAGACCATCGCCACCTCGCGCGGGTTCCCTACCAACGCGATCTTCGGCTTCGCCTCGATGCTGGTGAAGATCCTCGACGAGCACGGCCAGCGCCCGACGCTCGTGGTCTGGGACGCCGGCATGTCGGGTCGCAAGGAGGTCTACGAGCCCTATAAGGCGCAGCGATCCTCACGGCCCGACCTGCTGCGCGAGCAGTGGCCGCACCTCGCACCTCTGGTCGAGGCCTTCGGCTACCGCAACGTCAAGGTCGAGGGCTACGAGGCCGACGACGTGATCGCCACGCTGGCGTGCCGGGCGCGCGAGCAGGGAGTGGATGTGACGGTCGTGACCGGCGACAGGGACGCCTTCCAGCTGATCGAGGACCCCCCGCCAGGGGGGGCAGGCGGGGTGAAGGTGATGGCAACCGGACGCGGCATCACTGAGACCAAGATCTACGACCGTGAGGCGGTGATCGACCGCTACGGGATCCCGCCCGAGCTGATCCCCGACTTCTACGGCCTCAAGGGCGACAGCTCGGACAACATCCCGGGCGTTCCGGGGATCGGCGACAAGACCGCGGCCCAGCTGCTGCAGCAGTTCGGCGACCTGGAGTCCGTGCTGGCGGGCATCGACGAGATCTCCGGGGCAAAGCGCAAGCAGAACCTCGTGAGCCACGCGGAGGACGCGCGGGTGTCAAAGCGGCTCGCCACATCGATCCGGGACGTCCCGATCGAGCTCGACCTGGACGGTCCGCTCGACGGGGAGCCCGACCGCTCGCGCCTGCGCGCCGTCTTCCGGGAGTTCGAGCTGCGCGACCCGCTGCGGCGCCTGGAGGAGGAGCTGGGCGACGAGGACGCTGCCGCCCCCCGCGAGCGTCATGACGAGCGGGTGGAGGTTCGAGCCCGCGAGGTGTCCCCGGCCGCCCTCTCCGAGCTGAAGGGCGAGCGCGTGACCCTGGCAGCCC
>JACCTJ010000335.1 GCA_013812485.1 Thermoleophilaceae bacterium | reverse complement strand
TGTCGGCGCCGGTGGGAAACTGACCCCCCTTCGCCGGTTGAGAATTGACCCCCTCGGGCGGTGGCGGAGGTGTCCGGGGGCTTGGTGAGCCTGGCTCGGTTGCTGTCACCGAGACCGGGAGAAGGGTCGTGCTTGAGGTGGAGCGCTGGGCCGAGCTGCGCAGGGAACACTTTGTTCGCGGCGTCCCGATCAAGGAGCTGGGGCGCCGGACGGGGCTGGCGCGCAACACGATCCGGCTGGCGTTGCGCTCGCCGGAGCCGCCGGGGTTCCGTTGTCCGCGGCGGCCGTCGAAGCTCGATCCGTTCAAGGAGGAGATCCACGAGCTGCTGCGCGGCGACGCAAAGCTCACCGGGGTGCGGGTTCGCGAGCTGATCGAGCCGCTCGGTTTCGATGGCTCAAAGTCGATCGTCGATGACTACTTGCGCGAGGTGCGGCCGCTGTTCATGAAGGCGCGGACGCATCAGCGGACGGTTTACCGCCCCGGCGAGATCTGCCAGTGGGATCTATGGGAGCCCTCCGAGCCGGTCTCGGTGGGCTACGGCCAGAGCAGGCGGGCGTGGGTCGTCGTCTCGTGCCTGGGCTACTCGCGCGCCGGGGCGGGCGCGCTGATCTTCAGCAAGGAGGCGCCGGACGTGCTCTGGGGGATGGGTCGCTGCCTGTGGTCGCTCGGCGCGCTGCCGCAGCTGATGGTGTGGGATCGTGAGGGCTGTCTGCACTCTGGTGCTGGCCGACCGACCGACGTCTACGCCGGCTTCTGCGGCCGGCTGCCCGTCGACTGGCACTTCTGCGAGCCGGCAGACCCGCAAGCCAAGGGCTGCGTCGAGCGCCTGCAGGGCTACATGGAGACGAACTTCGAGCCGGGACGGCGCTTCGCGAACGAGCGCGACTTCCAGCTCCAGCTCGACGCGTGGTTCGAGAAGGCCAACGCCCGCACGCACAAGACGCTGCGCGCCCGTCCGATCGACCGGCTCGTCGAGGAACGCGAGCTGATGCGGGCGCTGCCCGAGCGCGAGCCCGAGGTCGACCGCCGCTGGGTGCTCAGGGTGCCCCCGGATCCGCATCTGCGCTTCGACCGAAACGACTACTCGCTCGACCCGAACCTGGTGGGCCGGCGCGTCGAGGTCCGCGCCTCCCAGCGCGAGATCACCGCGCTCTGCCTGGACAGCGGTGAGCTCGCCGCCCGCCACGAGCGGTCGTTCGCCAAGAACCGCACGATCACGGCGCTCGAGCACGCCAGGGCGCTGCGCGCCCGCCGCGGAGAACCCGAGCCCGAAGTCTCGGTCGAGCAGCGCCCGCTCGCCGTCTACGACGCCTTGATCGCATGAGCGCCACGAGCGAACTCAGCCACCTATTCCGCGCGCTCAAGGCGCCGGCGGCGGCCAGGGCGCTGCCGAAGCTCGCCGAGCGGGCACGCGCCGAGGAGTGGACCTACGAGCGCTTCGCCGAGGCCCTGCTCTCGACCGAGCAGTCCTCGCGCGAGGCGCACGGCGGCGAGGGCCGGATCCGCTCGGCGCGCTTTCCGGCCAGAAAGACGCTCGAGGAGTTCGACTTCACCTTCCAGCGCTCGGTCAAGAAGCAGGTGATCGAGCACCTCGGCCAGCTCGACTTCCTCCACGCGCGCGAGAACGTGGTCGTGCTCGGACCGCCCGGGACCGGCAAGAGCCACCTGGCGATCGCACTGGGAATCCGCGCCTGCCTCGCCGGCCGGCGGGTGATCTTCCGCACCGCCACCGAGTGGGTCGCGCTCTTAGCCGACGCCCAGCGCCAAGGTCGGCTCGATGATGAGCTGCGCCGGCTCGAGCGCTACCCGCTGCTCGTCTGCGACGAGGTCGGCTACATCCCCTTCGACCCCCACGCCGCGAACCTGATGTTCATGCTCGTCTCACGCCGCTACGAGCGCGCCTCGCTGATCGTCACCTCCAACAAGCCGTTCTCGGCCTGGGGCGAGATCTTCGGTGACGACGCCACCGCCGCCGCGATGATCGATCGCCTCGTCCATCACGCCGAGATCCTCTCGCTCAAGGGCGACAGCTACCGCCTCAAGGACCACGACCTGGGCGCGCGGCCAGCCCCCCAAACCGCCGAAAGGGCCTGACCGATCGGCCGCGGCGACCCCATCGAGGGGCTCAGAACGCCGCAGGGCGCGCCGATCGCGGGCCCGAGCTGCCGAAATCGCCGAAATCGACTCCTCACCCTGCCGATCGCGCCAGCGGCCGCTCGCTCCGCTCGGCCCTACGCGCCTCGCTGCGCTCCCGGCCGCTGCATGGCCACAGGGGTCAACTCTCAACCGGCGCTACGGGGTCAATTCTCGACCGGCCTTGACAGGCTTGCCCGCCCTTAACCACAAGGTCGTCGCTGTTGTCGAGGGTGAACTCGAACGCGGGTCGAGGCGCGCCCACTGCCGGCAGCCGGTGAAGGACCGGTAAGCGGGGAGCGAACGTTCCTGCGACGACGAGGAAGGTGAGCCCAAGCAGAAGAAGGCCGACGACCGGACAGCCAAGTGAAAAGGCGATTGCTGCGCCGGCTAGGGGGAGTGCCGCCCCCGTTAACCCGCTCCCCGTACGCATCGGGCGAATCTAGCGCGCGACCTCATAGAAGGGGATAATCGCGCGACGCCTGACCTACAGGGGGCCATCCGATACTGTTGGTGTCGTCAGGCAGTCGGCGCAGGCCTAGCGGTTCGCAACCGAGGCTGCCCAAGAAAGGGGAGACCCGGGTTCGAGTCCCGGCCACGCGATCTAGGGTGGTAGCTCAATGGGAAGAGCCCCCTCTCAGTCTTCAGGGGCGGTAAGCGTTCAACGCCTGAGTTAACTCGGACTCGGTGAGGGCGAGTGGCTTGTAGAACGTCCGCGCGTAGCCGCGTACGCGGCGCATCCGCTGTGAGCGTGCAGCGAAGCGCTGCGGCTCCCGCCCCGCGTAGTCCTCGACGACAGTGCGTGCCCAGTATGGGCGGCTGAGCGTCGCGATGAGGAGCGAGTTGATCTCATCCGCCAGACGATGCGACGTGGCCAGCACTGCGATCAGCTCGCCCTCGGCTAGTTCCAGCCGCCCGAAGGCATCGACCGTTAGCGGTCGGCCCGCAAGACGCTCCCAAGAGCCTCGTACCGCCGCCGACCGGTTGCGGTAGTGAGCCTGAAGGGTGCCGACTCGTCCGCCGTGATGGATGACGCGGTTCCGTATGCGACGGCTGAGGTGAAATAACTCGAGCAACTCTCGGGGTAGAAGGCGGCCGGTACGCTCCTCGACATACTCGTGCACAACGCTGAGGGGGATCTCTTTGACGTCAGCGCGCCTTCGGTGTGTCCCACCCAGTGCTGTGAGCGTCGAGGCCGTCGCCGCGCATCATCTCAACGGTGAGTGCAACGAACGCCCCGTGGACCGCCAACGCGTACGGGATCGCCATCCCAGCCAAGTGCGCCTCGGCGCGCGCCAGGAGTCGGGCTGCGTCACCCACCGTCCGATTGACACGTTGGATGCTCTCGATCTGACCGAACAACGTGGGCAGCCGAGTCTCGGGCGACGCCGCGGAGGTCGTCAGTTCATGCTCGCCGAGGCGCGCGCCAATGAGTAGCGCCATCATCGCGTCGTTGGCAGCGATGCGCGCAGCTTCAAAGTCGCGATATGCCGGGAACTTGACGACCATACGCTCGAGCGTATTCACCGCGTTCCGACTGGTAGCTTGACCAGTGCTGACAAATCCCGGCTAGGAGCCTGGGTCAGTAACCCGGTCTGACCGTCCGACCTGCTCGGGACGATGTTTCCTGCAATCGAGCGGGAGGGATCGAAATGTCGATAACGGCTGTGGTTGGGGCTCAGGAAAGGCTGATCGAGGTGGCTCCCGAGGTCGAGGTGCGGGCACCGGTCGCCGCCTCCGCCGCCGAGGCGAAGGCCTTCCGCCCCTACGACCCCGACCAGGTTCTGCTGCTCTCGCCGGTGCTGTCTGAGTGGGTGCCCGAGGGCGATCTCGCCCATTTCGTCTCGGACCTCGTCGAGGGGGCGCTCGACCTCTCGGCGGTCTATGCCTCCTACGAGTCAGAGCGCGGCTTTCCGCCCTATGACCCACGCCTGATGCTGAAGCTCTTGCTCTACGGCTACGCGAACGGGGTCTGCTCCTCGCGCGCGCTGGAGCGCTCAACCCACCGCGACGTCGCGGTGCGGATGCTGTGCTCGGGCCAGCACCCCGACTTCCGCTCGATCGCCCGCTTTCGCCTCCGCCACCTCGAAGCGCTCTCCGAGCTGTTCGTTCAGGCGCTTCGCCTCTGCGCCGAGGCCGGCCTCGTCAAGCTCGGCAGGCTCGCCCTCGACGGCACGAAGCTGCGCGCCTCGGCCTCCCGCCACAAGGCGATGAGCTACGAGCGGATGACCAAGAAGGAATCCGAGCTCGGAGCGGAGATCGCCGAGCTTCGCGCGAAGGCCAGGGCGCTGCTCGCCGAGGCCGCCGCCACCGACGCCGCCGAGGACGAGCTCTACGGAGCCGACCGCCGCGGCGACGAGCTGCCCGATGAGCTGGCCAGCCGCGAGAGCCGCCTTCAGCGCCTGCGCGAGGCCAAGGAGTCCCTCGAAGCACAGGCCTCGGAGCGCGAGCGACGCCGCCGCGGCGCCCTCGCCGCCGAGGGCCGTGAGCCCCGCACCCCGCCGAGCGGCCGCGATCCCTTCGCGCCGAAGCCCACCGACCAGCGCAACTTCACCGACCCCGAGTCGAAGATCATGAAGACCTCAGACGGCTCCTTCCACCAGTGCTTCAACGGCCAGGCGGTGGTCGACTCCGAGGCGCAGGTGGTGGTGGCGGCCGAGCTGTCCGCCCGCGCCCCCGACGCCGAGGAGCTCGAGCCCTGCCTCGAGCAGCTCCAGGAGAACCTCGAGCAGGCAGGCGCCGAGCTCCCCGACGACGCCAAGCTGCTGGCCGACGCCGGCTACTTCTCAGAGGGCAACGTCGAGGCGGCCAAGCGGCACGGACTCGACCCCCACATCGCCACCGGCAAGCCCAAGCACGGCGAGCAGTCGCCTCCGCCGCGGGGGCGAATCCCCGCGGGCGCCACCGCCAAGCAGCGGATGGCGCGCAAGCTCAGGACCAGCGAGGGCCGCTCCGCCTACGCCAAGCGCAAGGTGGTTGTCGAGCCGGTGTTCGGTCAGCTCGACACCGTCCAGTCGGCCCGTCGATTGCTCTTGCGCGGCAAGGCCGCGGCTCGGGCGCAGTGGCGCTTCAACTGCGCCGTCCACAACCTGCTCAAGCTGCACCGGGCCGGCGGATTGGGGCTCCTGGCGGCCGGCTGAGCGACCCAACAAGGCCCGCCGACCGGCTGGCGGCTCGCAACGGCTTCGAACCAATGCCACCCGCGTCGATCAGCGCGTGACTGCCGCCAGATCAGCCCCTCGTCGCCTCCAACTCCCCCCAGTCGCGTTAGCGACCCAAGCTCCTAGCGGACGGCGAAGCGACGAAGGAGGAAGCCCGTGCAGCACTTCACTGACACCGCTCTCGACGACGACTTCTCGGCCGTCGAGGAGATGTGGAT
>JACCTJ010000321.1 GCA_013812485.1 Thermoleophilaceae bacterium | reverse complement strand
AGGTTGACCTCGAGCGTGTTGAGGATGTCGTCGGCGTAGTCCTCGGCGCCGAGGCGGATCTCACGCTCGCGCGAGCGCGCCTCCTCGACGATGTCCTCGGCCTGTCGCTCGGCGAGGCGGACGACCTCCTGCTGGTTGATCAGCCGCTCCTGCTGGTCGCGGGCCTCGCGGATTATCCGCTCGGCCTCGCGCTTGGCCTCGGCCAGCATCTCCTGGCGCTCCTTGACGATCCAGCGCGCCTGCTTGATCTCCTCGGGCACCGTCGCCCGCATCTGGTCGAGGATGTCGTAGATCTCCTCGCGCTCGACGCGGACCTGGTCGGTGAGCGGGACGGGCTTGCCGTTGTGGATCGAGTCGTCGAGCTTGTCGATCAGAACCAGGACGTCCATGCGGGAAACCTATCGCCGGGGGCTGATGATCGATACCACGGCCACGTGCGTCCGGGGGCGCGCCAGAGCAAGCTGGCCGCGGACGCAGGCCGAAGCCGATGCTGGGGGCATCGGCGAGGCCGAGGACAACGGCCCAGCGAAGCTGCGGCGCGTCATCCGGGCGTGCGTGGTCGTGGGATCGATCATCTGGGCTAGCGCTTGAGCTCTTCGTCGAGCCGCACGGCGACGGCGCGCGGCACCAGGTCGCCGAGGTCGCCGCCGAAGGTAGCGACCTCCTTGACACCGCTCGAGCTGAGGAAGCTGTATTGGGGGGAGGACATCATGTAGACGTTTTCGATGTCAGGCGCCATCTTGCGGTTGAGCTGGTTCATCTCGAACTCGTACTCGAAGTCGGAGATCGCGCGGAGGCCCTTCAAGATCACCGTGGCGCCGTTCTCCCGGGCGAAGTCGACGATGAGCCTATCAAAGGATTTGACCTGCACATTCCCGAGTTTTCCGACCTCCGAGGAGATCATCCGGCACCTCTCCTCGGCACTGAAGAGGGTGTTCTGCTTGCGGATCGGGAGGTCGACGACGGCCACGATCACGAGCTCGAATATGCCCGACGCGCGGGCGATGATGTCCAGGTGGCCGTGCGTGACCGGGTCGTAGGAGCCCGGGCAGACGGCGATCCCCGCGCGCTCAGCGGTCACGGTGCACGGCGATCCGGGTCTCACCGTAGACGCGCTCGCGAACGAGCGGGAGCTCGAGCTCGAGGGGGGTTCGCTTGTCGGACTCGGTCACGATCAGGGCGTCGGTGGACAGCGCGGCCGGGATTGCCGCGGAGAGCGGCCCGCCCAGGCGAGGCGCGCAACTATATGGCGGGTCCACGAAGACGAGGTCGTGGGTGGCGCTCGCGGCGCGCAGGTAGACCAGCGCGTCGCGGCGATGGACCGCCGCGTCCTCGAGTCCGAGCGCCTCGAGGTTGGTCCGGACGACCTCCAGCGCGCGAGGGTCGCGGTCGACAAAGGTCGCGCTGCTCGCGCCGCGCGAGAGCGCCTCGATCCCGAGCGCGCCCGATCCCGCGAAGAGGTCGAGCACCCGCGCGCCGTCGAGCCGCCCGAGGATCGAGAACAGCGCCTCGCGGACGCGGTCGGAGGTGGGACGGGTTGCGTGGCCCGGGGGGGCAACGAGGCGGCGTCCGCGGAGGTGACCGGCGACGACCCGCACGCTTGTTCAGGCGGGCGGCCGGCCCGAGCGGGCGACCGGCGACCGCTCGCTGAGGGCCTCGTCCTGAGCTCCGGCGGATCGGTCCCCGAAGCGAGAGTCGACCGCATCCTGGAGGAGCACGTGCTCGGGCGCCTCGAGCTCCGGGTCGCCCTCGAGCAACCGCTCGGCCCACGCCCGGCCGAGCACGAGCAGCTCCTCGTCCTCGGGCAGCGTCGCGAACTTGAGCCGCGGCAGCCCGTGCTGGCGCGTTCCGAGCACCTCCCCGGCGCCGCGCAGCTCGAGGTCGATCTCGGCGAGGCGAAAGCCGTCGGACTCCGTGGCGATGGCGGCGAGGCGAGGCAGCTTCGCGTCGCCGAAGAGGACGCAGAGCCCGCCGTGCGCCCCACGCCCGACTCGCCCGCGAAGCTGATGGAGCTGGGAGAGGCCGTAGCGCTCGGCCTCCTCGATCAGCATAACCGTGGCGTTGGGGACGTCGATGCCGACCTCGACCACGCTCGTGGCCACGAGCACGTCCGCCGAGCCGGTGGCGAACTCGCGCATGGCCGCCGCCTTGTCGCGAGAGGGAAGCTGCCCGTGCACGAGCGCGACGCGGTGGTCGCGGAACTCGGTCTCGCGCAGACGCTCGGCCTCGACCGTCGCCGCACGGGCCTGGAGCGCCTCCGAGACCTCGACCAGCGGGCAGACCACGAAGCACTGCCGCCCGCGCGCGATCTCCTCGCGGATGCGCTCGTAGGCCCGAGCGCGCGCGCGCTCGCCGGAGACGACGTGGGTCTCGACCGAACGGCGGCCCGAGGGCAGCTCGCGCAGGGCCGTGGTCTCGAGGTCGCCGTAGCTCGTGAGCTCGAGCGTGCGCGGGATCGGGGTCGCCGTGAGGTGAAGCAGGTGCGGGGTGCGGCCGTCCGGCGCCTTGGCCACGAGCGCCTCGCGCTGGCGCACGCCGAAGCGGTGCTCCTCGTCGACCACGGTCAGCGCGAGGTCGCGGAAGCGCACCGGCGCCTCGATCAGGGCGTGTGTGCCCACGAGCAGCCCGAGCTCGCCGGTCTCGAGACGGCCGAGCAGCTCGCGCCGGCGGCTCGCCGGGGTGGAGCCGGTGAGCAGCGCGAGCGGCACGAGGCCTCCGAGCAGCCGGTCGAGCGTGGCCAGATGCTGCTCGGCGAGCGTCTCGGTCGGCGCCATTAGCGCGGCCTGTCGGCCGCTCTCGATCGCCCGCAGCATCGCGTGCAGGGCGACGACGGTCTTGCCCGAACCGACCTCGCCCATGAGCAGCCTCTGCATGGCGTGCTCGGCCGCAAGATCGCGGTCGACCTCCTCGACGGCCCGGCCTTGCTCGCGCGTGAGCTCGAAGGGCAGGCTCGCGCGCCACGGATCGACGAGCTCGCCGCCCAGCCCGAGCGGCGTGCCGCGCCGAGCCGCCTGGCGAGCCCGCCGCCGCCGGCCGAGCGCGAGCTCGAGCAGCAGGAGCTCCTCGAAGGCGAGCCGGCGCCGCGCCGCCTCAAACTCGGCGTCGGCCTCGGGGAAGTGCGCGGCGGCGAGCGCCGCGGGGCGGTCGGGCAGCCGCTCGGCCACCCGCAGGGAGGCGGGCAGAGGGTCGGGCACCTCGCGCACGGCGTCCCGCGCGCGCTGGGCGAGCTCGCGCAGGAGCCGCTTGGTGATCCCCTGCGCGGCCGGGTACATGGCCACGAGGCCCCGGGTATGGACCGGGGCCTCGGCGCCTTCGAAGGGCTCCCACTCGCGCACGTGGAACTCGTGGCGCCGCTTGAGGGCCCCGCGTAGCAGGACGTTTGCACCAGGGGCGAGCTGGCGCGCCACCCACGGCTGGTTGAACCAGATGGCGAGCGCGGGGCCGCTGTCGTCGGCCACGCGCGCCTCGACGCGGACGCCGCGCCGCCGGCGCATCGGCCGGCTGGCGATCTCCTTGACGACCACGCCGACCGTCGCCTCCTCCCCCGGCGACAGCGAGGCGAGCTCGCGCCCCTCCCGGCGGTCGAGGTGGCGGTCGGGCAGGTGCTCGAGCAGGTCGCCGACGGTCTCGAGCCCGAGCGTGGCCGCCGCCTCGGCCGAGCGGCCCTTGAGGCCGAGCGGCGCCTCGAGGCAACTCGGTCGTGGCAGCGAGCGCAGCGGGGCGGCGAGCGCCTCGGACCGGGTCAGCTCGGAGGTGTCGGCGAAGCGCAGCGTGATCGGCGCTCTATACGGGCTCGTCCGGACGCACTACTCCGCGCTCAGCAGCCACCACCAGGCCGGCTGTCCGCCCTCGTGATACTCGAGCTCGGCTCCGTTCGACAGCACGGCCTCGACGGTGGCACGATTGGCTGGCGCGCCCTCGCCGGCGATGCACGTGAGCAGCTCGGAACCGTCGGCGATGCGCTCGGCCACCCCGGCGAGCGTCTCGGCCGGGTCACCGAAGGCCACGAGCTCCTCCTCCACGTAGCCGACCGCGTCGCCCGCGCGAAAGCGCCCGTGGGCGTCGTCGCGGGCCGACCGCGCGACGCCGCCGGTGCGCAGGCGCCCCGCGGCCGTCCGCAGCGCGGCGGCGTTGTCGGCGGCCGGACGGCCGGGGTCGAGGCCGACGAGCAGCGAGAGGCCCTCCTGCGGACACCGGGTGGGCACGACCTCGACCGGCCGCTCCGAGAGCTCGGCCGCGCGCTCGGCGGCCAGGGTCACGTTGGGGCTGTTGGGCAGCACGATCACCTCGTCGGCAGCCACCGAGTGGATCTTGGCGAGGAGCTCGTAGGTGGAGGGGTTCATGCTCGCTCCGCCGTCGACCACGAGCGCCCCCAACCCCTCGAAGAGCCGGGTCAGGCCCCGACCGCTCGCCACCGTCACCGCCCCGCAGCGCGTGGCGGCGGGCGCCCCATTGCCCGAGCGGCCACCGAGCCGGGCGCCGCGGTCGGCCACCTGCTCCCGCATGTCGGCGACGTCGAAGCGCGAGACCTCGCCTATGTCTGAGAAGACCTCCGCCGCCGCGGCGGGGTCGTCGGTGTGCACGTGCACTCGCAGGGTGCGCTCGTCCCCGACCACCAGCACGCAATCGCCGACCTGTTCGAGCGACGGTACGAAGGGACGAGGCTCGAGTCCCTCGCCGGAGACCACGAAGTTGGTGCAGAAGCGGTACTCGCTCGAAGCGTGCTGCGGCAGGTGCAGGGAGGCGGCGGGCGCGGCGTGGTGCTCGAGGTCGGGACGGTCCTCGCCCCGCAGGGCCGCCACGACGCCGGCGATGATGACCGTCAGCCCGTAGGCGCCCGCGTCGACCACGCCGGCCTCGCGCAGGGCCGCCAGCTGCTCCGGGCCGCGCTCGACCGCGTCGGTGCCAGCGCTGAGAGCATGCTCCAGCACGTCGGCAAGGAGCTGGTCCTGATCGGCCTCGCTGGCGTCCGCATTCAGGCGCGTGGTGTCCATGTGGGCGAGCTCGCGCGCCACCCGGTGCGCCATCGCCGCGACCGCGGAGAGCATCGTCCCCTCGGCCGGATCGCGGACCGAGGCGTAGGCCGCGTCGGCGGCGCGGGCCAGCGCCGCGGAGACGAGCGTCGGGTCGACCAGCTCGCCCGGGCGTGAGGCCAGCTCCTCGGCCGCGCCACGGACGATCTGGGAGAGGATGATCCCGCTGTTGCCGCGGGCCCCGAGCAGGGCGGCCCGCGCCACCGCGGCGACGATCGCCTCGCGGCCGAGCTCGTCCACAGAGGCGTCCTCCATGGCGTCGAGCTCGTCGAGGACGGCGCGCAGGGTCATCGACATGTTGTCGCCCGTGTCGCCGTCGGCGACCGGGAAGACGTTGAGGTCGTTGACCTCCTGGCGGCGCGACTCGAGCTCGGCCCAGGCGGCGGCGACGGCTCGGCGGAAGCGGAGGAGGCTCGGATCGGGCATCTAGAGCTCCTACACTACGGCAGCGGCGCCGTTGCGCCCGGGCGCTCGACGGATCAGGCGGCCTTGAGGACCTTGCCGGCCTTGAGGCAGCGCGTGCACACGTACTCCCGCCGCGGAGACCCTGCGACCTGGATGCGGACCTTCTGGAGGTTCGGGTTGAAGCGCCGCTTGGTCGCCACCATGGAGTGGCTGCGGTTGTGCCCGAACGCAGGGCCCTTGGAGCACACGTAACAGACCTTTGGCACGGCGGGCACGCTAGCAGTGAGGCGGTGCCGATCCCGGCGTCGAGGCCCTACCCGGCGGCGAGCGTCCCTCGCAGCTCGACCATCCGCAGCACCGCCTCCGCGGCTTCCCGCCCGCCGTGGCGCTTGCCGCCGCCCGAGCGCTCGAGCGCCTGCTCGCGGCTCTCGACGGTCAGGACCCCAAAGGCGCACGGCACGCGCGTGTCGAGCCCGACCTCGGCGATCCCGCGCGCCGCCTCGGCGCAGACGAAGTCGTAGTGGTCGGTCTCGCCGCGGACGACGCAGCCGAGGCAGGCCACGCCGGCGTAGCGGCTCGAGTCGGCGCACAGGCGGGCGCCGAGCGGCAGCTCGAAGGCGCCGGGCACCTCGTGCACGTCGACGTTCGCCCCGCGGGCCTCGAAGGCCTCTCTCGCCCCGGCCACGAGCCGGTCGGCGATCTCGGCGTAGAAGCGCGCGACCACGATCGCGTAGCGCTCCCCGCCGGCGCCGTCAGTCTCAGTCACCGCCGCGCTCCTCGGCGGCGGGCTCGGAGGCCTCCGCCGCGTCCTCGCGCTCGCGCCGGCGGTCCTCCACCCGCTCGGAGTGGATCAGCTCCTCGTCGAGCGCGAGCGCCTGGTGATGCAGCCGGTGGCCGAGGCGGTCGCGCTTGGTGCGCAGGTAAGCGCGGTTGTGCTCGTTGGCGGGATGCGCGATCGGGAGCTGATCGGTGACGCTTAGCCCGTAGCTCTCGAGCCCGACGATCTTCTTCGGGTTGTTCGTGAGCAGGCGGATCGAGGTCAGGCCGAGGTCGACGAGGATCTGCGCGCCGATGCCGTAGTCGCGCAGATCGGCGGGCAGGCCGAGCTCGAGGTTGGCGTCGACGGTGTCGAGGCCCTGCTCCTGGAGGCGGTAGGCCTCGAGCTTCTTGAGCAGACCGATGCCGCGGCCCTCCTGAGCGAGGTAGAGCAGCACCCCGCGGCCCTCGTCCTCGATCCTGCCCAGCGCGTCCTCGAGCTGCTGGCCGCAGTCGCAGCGCTTCGAGTGGAACACGTCGCCGGTCAGGCACTCGGAGTGCACGCGCACGAGCACGTCGTCCTGCCCTGCGACCTCACCCTTGACCATGGCCACGTGGTGCTTCTCGTCGACGAGCGAGCGGTAGCCGACGACCCCGAACTCACCGAAGTCGGTGGGCAGGCGGGCCTCGACCACGCGCTCCACAAGGGCCGTCTCGCGGGCGCGGCGGTACTCGATCAGGTCGGCTACGGTGATCATCTTCAGCTCGTGTCGCTCGACGTAGCCGGCGAGGTCCGGCACCCGGGCCATCGTGCCGTCGTCGTTGAGGATCTCGCAGATCGCCGCGGCCGGCTCGAGGCCGGCCAGCTGGGCGAGGTCGGTGCCGGCCTCGGTATGCCCGGTGCGCTCGAGCACGCCGCCGGCCTTGGCCTTGAGCGGGAAGACGTGCCCGGGCTGGCGCAGGTCGTCGGCACCCGAGCGCGGGTCGATCGCGACTCGGATCGTGCGCGCGCGGTCGTGCGCGGAGATGCCCGTGGTCACGCCGTCGCGCGCCTCGATCGAGACGGTGAAAGCGGTGCCGAGCGAGGACTCGTTCTTCGCGGTCATGAGGTCGAGCCCGAGCTCGTCGCAGCGCTCCGGGGTGAGGGCGAGGCAGACCAGCCCGCGCGCCTCCTTGGCCATGAAGTTGACCGCCTCGGGCGTGGCGAAGCGGGCCGCCACCACGAGGTCGCCCTCGTTCTCGCGCTCCTCGGCGTCGCAGACCACGACCATGCGGCCGTCCCGGATGTCGGCGATCGCCTCCTCGACGGTCGAGAACGGCGAGTCGGGCGAGGGACTCATGCGCGCACCTCCGCGGTCGGGATCAGCAGCTTCTCGACGTGCTTGGCCAGGACGTCGACCTCGAGGTTGACCGGGCGGCCGGGCGCGGCCGCGCCGAGCGTCGTGCGCTCGAGGGTCTCCGGGATCAGCGACACTGCGAAGCCGTCGCCGTCGACGGAGGCCACGGTCAGCGATGCGCCGTCGACGGCGATCGAGCCCTTCTCGACGACGTAGCGCAGAAGCTCGGGGGCGGCGCACACGCGCACGACACGCGCGGGGCCCTCCCCTTCGACCGACTCGATCTCCCCCACGCCGTCGACGTGCCCTTGGACGACGTGGCCTCCGAGCCGGTCCCCGGCGCGCAGCGGCAGCTCGAGGTTGACCTCGTCGCCAGCCGATAGCGCGCCGAGCGAGGAGCGGCGCACGGTCTCGGCCATGACGTAGGCGGAGAACGCGCCGGCCTCGGCCCAGGCGGCCGTGAGGCACACGCCGTTGACCGCTACGGAGTCGCCGGTCGCGAGCTCCGCGGCCAGCGGCGTCGTCACCTCGAGGCGGAGGCCACCCTCCCCGCGCTCGGCGGTGCGGACGGTGCCCCGCTCAGCTACGAGCCCGGTGAACATCACCACTCCCGAAAGCGGGCGCAGATGCAGGTGTCGTCGCCGATCCGCTCGACCGCGACGGCGAGCGCGCGCCGCGCGTCGGCGATCGACTCGACACCGCGGCCCTCGAGCACGCTCCGGGCCTCGCCGCCGCCGGCGAGCACGGGGGCCACGAAGGCGAGCATCTCGTCGATCTCGCCGGCGTCGAGAAAGGCGCCGGCGAGGCGCGGCCCGCCCTCGAGCAGCAGCGACTGGATCCCGCGCGCGCCGAGCGCGCTCAGCGCCTCCCCCACGCGCGCGGCCTCGTCGGCGCCCTCGGTCTGGAGCACCTCGACCCCCGCGGCGGCCAGAGCTTCGCGGGCCGGCGCCGGGGCGGCGGGCGAGCAGAGGACTAGGACCGGCGCCTTGTCCGCGCTCCGCGCGAGCGCGCCGTTGAGCGGCAGGCGGGCGTGCGAGTCGAAGACCACGCGCCGGGGCTGGCGGGCGGGCTCACCACTCTCGGGGCGCGCGGTGAGCAGCGGGTCGTCGGCCACGGCGGTGCCGATCCCGACCACGACGGCGTCGACCTCGGCGCGCCTTGCGTGCACCCGCGCGCGGCTCGCCTCGCTCGAGATCCAGCGCGAGTCGCCGGCGGGCGTCGCGACCTTGCCGTCGAGCGTGAGCGCCGACTTGAGCAGGACGAGCGGGCGGCCCGTGCGGGCGTGCTTGCGGAAGGGCTGGTTGAGGAGCCGTGCCGCGTGAGCGGGCTCGGCGTCGGCCCACTCGACCTCGACGCCCTCGGCGCGCAGGAGCTCTGGGCCCCGGCCATTCGCCTTTGCGCTCGGATCGTCCGAGGCCACGACCACGCGGCGGATCCCGGCGGCGAGGATCGCGTCCACGCACGGTGGGGTGCGACCGTGATGGGCGCACGGCTCGAGCGACACGTAGAGCGTCGCGCCGTCCGGGTCCTCGAGGCAATCCGCGAGCGCGGCCAGCTCGGCATGGGGGCTGCCCGGTTCGCTGTGGAAGCCCTCGCCGATCGGGCGTCCCTGCTTTACCACGACGGCCCCGACGAGCGGGTTCGGGCTCGTTCGCCCGCGCCCGCGCGCGGCCAGCTCGAGCGTCCGCTCCAGGTGGACGGCGTCGCTCTGGGTGGCGAGCGTCTGGGTCATCGAGGCGGTCCCGGCGTTGACGTTGACTCGCGAGTCAATCTACCAGTACGGCGCCTACGTTCCGCCCGCCAGCCTCGGCGAGACGTGCCGCGGCGGCGCGTGCTCCGGCCCGGCACCCGGGCACGCTCGCGTGAAGCTGCGCCCGCCCGGCGCTCGGGCGCGCCACCCGCGCGCGAGGTTTTCCGGCCCGGACAAGCGCTAGCCTGAGCGCCCGGCCAATGAAGCTGATCATCCAGATCCCGGCCCTTGACGAGGAGGCCCACCTCCCGGTCACGCTCGCGGACCTGCCGCGCGAGCTCCCCGGCATCGACGCGATCGAGTGGCTCGTCGTCGACGACGGGTCGACCGACCGCACGATCGAGGTCGCGCGCGCCAACGGCGTCGACCACATCGTGCGGTTGACCAACAACAAGGGCCTCGCCACGGCCTTCCAGGCCGGGCTCGACGCCGGCCTCAAGCTCGGGGCCGACATCGTCGTCAACACCGACGCGGACAACCAGTACGACGCGCGCGACATCCCCAGGCTGATCGCCCCCATCCTCGCCGGCAAGGCCGACATGGTCGTCGGCGACCGCGAGGTGGCGAACATCGAGCACTTCTCGGCGCTCAAGGTCCGCCTCCAGCACCTGGGCAGCGCCGTGGTGCGCCGGGCCTCCGACACGACCGTGCCCGACACGACCTCGGGCTTTCGCGCCTACAACCGCGAGGCCGCGCTCCAGGTGGCGACGGTGTCGAAGTTCACCTACACGCTCGAGACCATCATCCAGGCCGGCAAGATGCTGGTGGCGGTCGACCACGTGCCGATCCGGACCAACCCGAAGACCCGCGAGTCGCGGCTCTTCCCGTCCGCGTGGGCCTACGTGCGCCGCAACGGGATGTCGATCTTCCGCATCTACGCGCTCTACGAGCCCCTGCGGGTGTTCATGACGCTGGCCGCGATCGTCGGCGTGGTGGCGCTCGGGGTGTTCGCGCGCTTCCTCTGGTTCTACCTCGGAGGCGAGGGCGCCGGCCACATCCAGTCGCTCATCCTCGGCTCGATGCTGTTCGTGGCCGCCGTCCAGCTCGCCGCGCTCGGGGTCATCGGCGACATCCTGGCCGGCAGCCGCGTGCTCCAGCAGCGGGTGCTCGAGCGGGTGCGACGCGTCGAGCTCCAGCTCGGGGTCGCCCCGTCGCACTACGAGCCCGGGACCGACGGGGCGGCGGCGACCGACCGCAACGGCGCGGGCGACGGGGCGGGCACTCGCCCCGGCCGGGAGGCGCGACCCGAGCCCACGACGGGGGCGGACTCCGGGCCCGCCACCGGCAAGACCGGCGAGCGCGAGGCGCTCAAGCTTTGAGCGCGCTCGCCGCCGAGCCCGTCCCCACGGGCAACACCTTCGACAAGTACGGCTCGAGCAACCCGGCCGTGCGCCGGCTCATGAGCGGCTTTCGCTCGACCCTCGACGAGCTCTTCGACCGCGCCGCGCCCGGCTCCGTGCTCGACGTCGGCTGCGGCGAGGGGGTCCTCACCCACGAGTGGGCGCAACGCCTCGGCGACAGCCGGATAGTCGGCATCGACCTGGACGACCCGAAGCTGCGGGCCGAGTGGCAGGGACGCCAGCGGCCGAACCTCGACTACCAGGTCGCCGACGCCACCGCTCTGTCCTTCGGCGAGGGCGAGTTCGACCTGGCCGCGGCGATCGAGGTCCTCGAGCACGTCCCCGACCCCGAGGCCACTGTGGCCGAGATGTCCCGCGTGGCCCGTCGTCACCTGCTGGTCTCCGTGCCGCGCGAGCCGCTGTGGCGCGCGCTCAACGTGGCCCGCGGCGCCTACGTCCGCGAGCTCGGCAACACGCCGGGGCACGTCAACCACTGGTCGAAGCGGGCGTTCGTCTCGCTGCTCTCGCGCCACGGCAAGGTCGAGCAGGCGCGCTCGCCGTTTCCGTGGACGATGCTGCTTGTCCGCGTCGGCTGAGGGCCGCAGGGCGGCTACGCCCCCCGCCGGCGGCGGCGCCGGCCCCCGGTCGACCGGCCCTCCGGCCGGCGAGCGCTACGGGCGCGGCGCGGCGATCCTCTCGGTCGGCATCGGGGTCACCGGACTCGTCACCTACGCCTACTTCTCGCTCGCGAGCTACGCGCTGAGCCCCGCCGAGTACGGCGGCATCACGCTGCTGTGGTCGGCGGTGTTCATCACCGTCGCGATCCTCTACCGGCCGGTCGAGCAGCTGCTCTCGCGGACGATCGCCGACCGCGACGCTCGCGGCCTGGCCGGCACGAGGCCGATGCGCATCGCCGCCACGATCCAGCTCGGGCTCGGCCTGGTGTTCGCCGGCGCCGCGCTCGTGTTTCGCGACCCGCTTCGGGACGACCTGCTCGGCGGATCGCCGACGCTCTATTGGGTCCTGATCGTCGCCGTGCTCGCCTACGCGGCGAGCTACTTCGCGCGCGGGTTCCTAGCCGGCCATGGGCGCTTCGGGCTCTACGGCGGCCTGGTGCTCGCCGAGTCGATCTCGCGTTGCCTGTTCGCCCTCGCGGTGGTGATCGGGATCGCCTCGGGGCAGGCGACCGTCGCGCTCGGGATCGCGGCGGCGCCGATCGTCTCGCTGGCCGTGGTGCCGTGGGCGCTGGGGCGGAGACTGCGCCGCGCCGAGGGCGCGGGCACCGCAGCCGCAGCGATCGCGCTCGAGGCGACCGAGGCGGCCGAGCCGCGCGCCGAGGGCACGAGCCCGGAGTCCGAGTTCACCCTCTCCCACGGCGGCGGCTTCGCCGCCGCCGTGCTCGTGGTCATGCTGGCCGAGCAGACCTTCATCAACGCCGGGCCCCTGCTCGTGATGGCCACCGAGGGCGCCGAGGGAGCGGCGCTCGCGGGGTTCGCGTTCAACGTCCTGCTGGTCGCCCGCGCGCCGCTTCAGCTCTTCCAGGCAGTCCAGACCTCGATCCTCCCGCACCTCACCCGCCTACGCGCCGGCGGCGAGTCCGATCCCTTCCGCCGCAGCATCAACCTCACGCTCGCGGCCATCGCCGCCTTCGCCGCCCTCGTGGCGCTCGTCATGCTCGCCCTCGGCCCGGCCCTCATGGGCCTCTTCTTCGGCGGGGACTTCGCCTACGTCCGCACCGGGCTCGTCCTCGTCGCCGTCGGGATGGGGCTCTACCTCGCGGCCGCAACCCTCAACCAGGCGGCGCTCGCGCGCGCGCAGGCGCGCGCGGCGGCGCTCTGCTGGAGCGTCGCGGCGGCCGCCTTCGTCGCCTTCCTGGTCGGGGTGCGCTTCGATGACCGCGTGCTCCAGGTGGAGATCGCCTTCGTCGGCGGAGCGGCGCTCCTGTGCGCCCTGCTCGCCGCGCTCTACCGGCGCGGCGAGCGCCCGCGGGGGCTCAGCGCGCGCTGAGTCTGTGGCGGCCGCCTTAGGCCCGGGCGCCTCGCGTTCGAGCATCCCCGACGCTCACCCACCTAAGCCTTGCTATTCACAGGGCGGAGGGGAAGGACGAGGCCCGCCCGAGTGGACCGGCGAGGAAGCCGTAGCGTTACCGTGCGGGCGATGCAGACCGGCCGGCCCCGGACGTGACGAGTCCGACCCCCGGGCCGGCGGCAACCGGTTCCGGCGAGGCCCTCCCGGCGCTGCGCACCCGCCGTGGCGGCCCCGGTCGCGCCCTCGGCGCGGTCGCCCTCGTGCTTCTGATCCTCGCCGGTCTCTTCACACTGCTGCTGATCGGCGTCGAGGTCGGCCCGGTCGCCCTGCTGACCGGGATCGTGCTCGCCGTCCTGCCGGTGCCGATCTACATCGCCCTGGCGCTGTTCGTCGACCGTTTCGAGCCCGAGCCCCCGCGGCTGCTCGCCTGGTCCTTCTTCTGGGGTGCGACCGGCGCGACCCTGATCGCCCTGATCGTCAACACCGCGGGGCAGTCCGCGGTCGGCGGCGCGTTCGGCTCAGCGGTCGGCGAGCTCTACGGGGCATCGCTCTCGGCGCCGATCGTCGAGGAGGGCGCGAAGGCGCTGGTCCTGCTGGCCATCTACCGCTGGCGGCGCACCGAGTTCGACGGCGTGCTCGACGGCATCGTCTACGCGGCGATGGTCGGACTCGGCTTCGCCTTCACCGAGAACATCCTCTACTACGGTCGCACCGCGCTCGAGGGCGGCATCCCGCTCGCCGCCACCTTCTTCGTGCGCGGAGTGCTGTCGCCGTTCGCCCACCCGGTCTTCACGGGGGTCACCGGCGTCGGCCTCGGGCTCGCGGCGCTGCGCACGGGCGTCTCGCGCCGCATCATCCCCGTCGTCGCCCTGCTCGCAGCGATGTTCCTGCACAGCCTGTGGAACACCTCGGCCGGGATCGGCGGCGGCCTCGGCTTCCTGACCGTGTACTTCCTGGTCATGGTCCCGGTCTTCTTCGCCCTCGCCGGCGTGGCGGTGGTCGCGCTCCTGCGCGAGGGGCGTGTTCTGCGCGAGTACCTCGGGCCCGAGCTCGCCGGCGGCTATCTGAGCCGCGAGGACGTGGCCGTCCTGTCGTCGCTGCGGGAGCGCCGGCACGCGCTGCGAGCTGCGCGGCGCCAGGGTCGAGAGGCGGGGCGGGCCCGCAAGGAGCTCCACCACGCCGCCACCGAGCTCGCCTTCTTGCGCCGCCATGCTGCGCGACGGCCCGGTGAGGGCGGCGAACGGCTCGAGCGCGAGGAGGCCACCTACGCGGCCCGACTACGGGAACTGCGAGCCGGGCTTCCGCTGGGCGTCCCGGTGAGACGGGGCGCGACGAGCGGGTCCGAGCCGGGCCAGGGCGATCCGCTGGCGGGGCTGGCGGCGCCGGCGTTCGTCGACCCCCGGCCGATCGCCGCGGGCTCGAGCACATCGGGCGAGGGATCCGCCGCCGAGGGGTCGGGCACCTCCCCGAGCGCTCCGCAGCCCCCCGCCGCCTGGTACGCCGACCCCTACGGCCAGGCTCGACTGCGGTGGTGGGACGGCGGGCGCTGGACCGAGCACACGGCCGCCTAGCGGACGGGGCTCAAACCCGGCGAAGGGTGGTGCTGCCGCAGTTGCGGCAGACCATGTTCGCGGTGTCGGACATCCGGGCGATCGTGGAGTGCGCTCCGCAGCTCGGGCAGTCCGAGCGCAGCTCGTAGCGGCCCAGGCAGTAGACGCAGCGGTAGCGACCGGGCAGGCTCGTGGCCCGCAGCCACCGCTGCCCGCAGCCGGGGCACTCGGGCTCGGCGGTGCTCTCCGGCTCGCTCATGAGGGCGATTGTGCCCATTGAGAGCGTGCCGCGCCTACAGCGCCCGCCGCAGGCGGGCAACGAAGAAGCCGGCGGTGCCGTCGCGATGGGGCAGGGTCTGGAGGAAGGAGGGTGCCCTGGGGTCGCTCAGACCGGGCCACTCCGCGGCCAGGTCGTCGGCAATAAGCTCGCCCTGCGCCGCCAGGAAGGCCTCGACCACGTGCGCGTTCTCGGCCGGTGAGATCGTGCAGGTCGAGTAGACGAGGGTTCCCCCGGGGCGCACGCGGGCGGCCGCGGCTGCGAGCAGCTCGGCCTGCAGCCTTGCGAGCTCCTCGATCGCCTCCGGCGACTTGCGCCAGCGTGCGTCGGGTCGCGCGGCCAGCGTTCCGAGATCCGAGCACGGCGGGTCGAGCACGACGCGGTCGTAGTCCTTGCCCACCTCGGCCGTTCTCCCGTCCGCGGTCACGACCTCGACGAGACTGGCGTGCAGGCGGCGACAGTTGTCGGCGAGGACGGCGGCGCGGCGGGGGTGGCGCTCCACGGCCACCAGCGTTCCCCGGCCCTCCATGAGCGCGGCCAGGTGGGTGGTCTTCGCCCCCGGCGCGGTGCACAGGTCGAGCACCCGCTCGCCCGGCCGGGGAGCCGCCACCCGCGCGACGAGCATCGACGCGCGCGACTGCGGCGTGACCGCGCCCCAGACGAACAGCGGCAAGCGCGCGAGGTCGACGGGGCCGTCGAGGAGCAGGGCCTCGGCAGGCCACGCGGCCGGGCGGGCCGCCACCCCGGCGCGGTGCAGGGCGCGAAGCGCCTCGACCGGTGTGGTCACGAGCTCGTTCGCGCGCAGCGCCCCCTCGGGCGGCTCGTTATCGTGGGCGAGCAGCGCCCGCGCCTCGTCAGGGCCGAGCGCGTCCCACCACAATTCTGCCAGCCACGTCGGGTGCGAGTGGCGCAGCGCCGCGCCCGCCGGCGTCGTGTCGTCGAGCGCGGTGAGCAGCCCTCGTCCCTCCCGCGTCGCCCGGCGCAGGACGGCGTTGGCGAACCCGGTGGCCCGCTGGCCCGCCGCCTGGCGCGCGAGCTCGACGGTCTGCTCGACGGCCGCGCGGTCGGGGATCGCGTCGAGGAAGAGAATCTGGAGCACCCCGAGGCGCAGGGCGTCCAGGAGCGGGGGATCGATGGCCTCGAGGGCGCGCTCGGAGCAGGCCGCGATGACGTGGTCGAGCGTGGCCCGGCGCTGCACAGCGCCAAAGGCAAGCCGCTCGGCCAAGGAGCGCTCGCGACGGTCGAGCCCGGCCCGCTCGGCCTCCGCACCGAGCGCCCGATCGGCGAAGGCGCCGCCGGCGGACACCCGGCGGAGGACCGCCAGCGCGCAGCGCCGGGC
>JACCTJ010000311.1 GCA_013812485.1 Thermoleophilaceae bacterium | reverse complement strand
CTCTCCCTCCCGGCGACGATCGAGAAACCGTCCTCGTTGCCTCTTACGACGCCGGAGCACACCGCGCTTGATCCATGGTCGCCTGGCGCAGCCCCGACGGACCCAGGCCGTCGAGCCTGAAGCCGGAGCGGGCGTAACGCGCGCTCTACCCCGCCTCAGCGATCGTCAACGCTGAGGACGGTCACGAGTCGCTGTCCTTCATGCATGGCGTAGAGCACGCGCTGCGATTCTCCGTGGGCCGACCACACCCCCACCAGGCCCATCCCCAGCGCCCGGCCCCGCTCGGTGGGCCTCGCCGCGAGCGCGCGGAGCAGCTCGCGGACAGCACTGGCCGAGGGCTCGTCGCACTGCGCCAGCTCTCGCGCGACCGGACCCGTGAGCGCTGCCCGCCACCCCCCGCCCGACGTCGGGGGCAAACCGCCCGAGGGCTCCTCGAGCGCAACGACGTCGCCGCTCGCCACCGCCGCTCGCCCCGCCCGGACGCGCATCAGCATCGTGGGATCGGACAGGATCTCCATCGTCTCCCGCATCGCATCGAGCTGCTCGGGCGTGGCCGCACCGGCGGGAGCTACCTCGCCGCGGGCGGCCCCCTGGTCGCGCAGTGAGGCGAGGCGGGCGCGAACGTCGGATACGGAGGGCGGATCCGCGATGACCGGATCGTCGCAGAGCTCAGTGACTCCCGTCCACGCGCTCGGCGGAAAGGCGGTGGGTGCGTGACCCCCGGAGCCACGCGATCATTCAGCGCTTGAACTTCGAGGAAGCGCTCACAGGGTTGCTCGGGATGCTCGACAGGGTGGTCCGTGTCTCGGCCTTCCTCACCGATCGCGGCGTCATGGTGTGTACGTTCCGAGGCCGGCTCCGTCAGGGTCGAGATCTCAGCGCCGCGGGACAAGAGCGCGATCGGGGAGGGGAAGAGTTCTTCTACTTCTGGACGGCCGAGGACGCCAGCACCGGGTTCTTCCTCGCCGAGCGTGACTTTGCGACGGCTGAGTGGAACGCGGATCGGACGGTGCTCGCAGTACGGCTCGGCCCGGTGACGCTCATGGTCGCACCCGACGAAGAAGCCCTCTGAGCGATCTCGGGGCGGAACCCGGCGGATGCTGCGCTGCGCGAGGTTGAGAGGCCGCATCGGTGGCTCATGCGCCCGCCCTCGCGCGCGCATGGCTGGCCACGCTCGGGTCGAGCCAGCCCCGATCCGCGAGCTCCCCGACGAGTCGGAGGTAGGGCTCGTGGAAGCGCTCCACCCGGTCCGGGCGAGGCTCGATGACCTCGCGTAGCCGGACCATCTCGGCGGCCACCTGGGCGGTCGAGCGGCCGGCCGAGGCGGCGAGCACGGCCATCCCGAGCGCGGACTCCGAGTTCTCGAGCAGCCGGACCGGCCGACCCAGCACGTCGGCCCGAAGCTGGCACCAGTACCGGCTGCGCGTTCCCCCGCCCGTCAGAGTGAGCTCGCCGTGGATCGGCGCCCCGAGCAGGTGCAGGTAGTCGAAGCTGAGGCGCTCCACGTAGGCGACGCCCTGGAGCAGCGCGGCGAAGTGCTCCGCCTCGTCCGCCGGTTCGCCGAGCAGGAAGCCTTCGGCGTCGGCGGCAGCGAACGGAAAGCGCTCGCCGCGCCCGAGGAGCGGATAGGCGAGCACGCCGGTGTGCTCGTAATCAGCCGCCCGCCGTCCGAGCTCGTCGAGGTCGCGCTCGGGGAAGCTCGTCGACAGCACGGCTGCGCCCGTGCTCGAGGCGCCTCCCGGCAGCCACCCCCCGTCCGGCGCCCGGTGGGAGTAGAGGACGCCGTTGGGGTCCCGGATGAGCTCGGGCGAGACGCCCTTGAGCACGAGCGTCGTGCCGAGCACCGAGCTCCATTGACCTTCGCAGAGCGCGCCCGTCGCGAGCTGAGCGGCACAGCCGTCGGTCATCCCGGCGATCACCGGTGTCCCCACCGCGATTCCGGTCTGACGAGCGGCCTCCGCGCAGACCTCTCCGAGTGTCGAGCCGGACCGGACCACGGAGGGCAGGAGGCCCTCGGGCACGCCGAGCCTCTCGAGCACTTCGCACGGCCACCCCTCATGGATCAGGTCGTAGCCCGTCTTGAGCGCATGGCTGGTGTCGGCGGGGACCTCGTGCCCGCAGAGCCTCCGGTTGATGTAGTCGGGCTGGTGGGCAAGCCGCGCGCCGCGCGCGAGCTCGGGCCATTGCTCGAGCATCCACAGCACCTTCGGGAGCGCCCACCTCGCCTGCATCCGGTAGCCCAGCGAGCTCCAGACCGTTCTGCCCCCCTCGTTGACCCGCCGCGCCTGGTCGCTCGCGCGGGAGTCGTCGTACATCAAGGCGGGCGTGATGTGGGCGCCCGCACGGTCGACGAGCAGGACCGTCCCCGAGGTCCCGTCGGTCGCCACCCCCCGGACGCGCTCCGGCGCCAGCTCGCCGAGAGCGGCGCGCGAGGCGGCGCCGAGCGCCTCCCACCACTGCTCGGGGTCCTGCTCGTGGCGGGTTCCGTCCCGCCGGCTTCGGAGTGGCCGCGAGCCGCTCCCAACCACCTGGCCGCTGGCTGAAACCGCCAGCGCCCGCACGCTCTGCGTCCCGAGGTCGAGGCCAACCCAGACAGGCTCTTCCTCGCTCGCGGCTGTCATGGCCTAACGTTAGGTCCTCCTGCTGAAGAGACGACCGGTGGCGCCGCCCGGCGCCGGCGCTGTCGCCTACCTGCTCGCGGCGACGCTCGGGGATGTGCGGCAGCGAGCTGGTCCCGTAGGGCTCGGCCCGAGGCCTGAGACCGGGCTCCGCGCCCGCGCCGGCCGCGGAGCTCCCACAGGACCTTGCGCTCGCCGTGGGTGAGCCTGTGCCAGATCTTCGCCTCGGGGTTCCAGACTTCGATGTTCACGTCGACGACGCTGCGCGTGCCCTCGAGCAGCTCGACGGTCTCCCGCGTGCCCGCGCGTTCGGCCAGCACCTCCCGGGTCATTACGTCGATCACCCTGAAGCTCGCCGGCGGCTTGGGCTCCGGCTCCCGCTCGGCCCGCGGCTCCGGGGCGGATGCTACGAAGCGTGGCTCGGGCTTCGGGTCGGGCTTGCGCAGAACCTTCTCGAGCGGCACCATCTCCGCTCCCGTGCCCTTCGTGTCGGTGTCGAGCACCCAGATCTTGGCCATACGTCCTCTTCCAGTTTCGACGGGTACCCCGTAGGGCACTATTCTAGTTCTAGATGAATCGAACTTCCGAACGATCGTGAGGACACCGTCTCACCCATCGACCGACGCGCTGCGCCTGCCCGAGGTGCTGCATGCCCTGAGCGACCCCGTCCGGCTCGAGATAGTGTGCGCGCTGGGCGGAGGCTCGGAGCTCGCGTGCGGGCACCTCGAGGCGCCCGTGTCCAAGTCGACCCTGAGCCACCACCTCAAGGTCCTGCGCGACGCCGGGGTCACGCGCACCCGCGCCGACGGCACGCAGCGGCTCGTCTCGCTCCGGCTCGAGGAGCTCGAGGCCCGCTTCCCCGGCCTCCTCGGCTGCGTCGTGGACGGCGCGCACAGACCGGCTTGAGGACGGCTTCGAGCGCGTCGCCGCGGCGCGCGCGCTGCTAAACTTCGACAGTTGCCGAACTATAGAAGGAATGAGGAACGCAAGTGGCAGTGAACATCATCAACGGAGCAGCAACCCAGACCGAGCGTCAGCGCCGCCGGCGCGATGCTCGTGCCGTGGAGTCGACTGCGCGGGATGCGGCCGAGTCGCGGCCCGTCGACCCGAGCCTGGACTCGGTCCAGCTGTTCTTTCAGCAGGCGACGCGCTACCCGCTCCTGACCGCGGCCGAGGAGATTGAGCTCGCGAAGCGGTTCGAGCGTGGCGACGTCGAGGCCAAGGACCGGATGATCAACGCCAACGTACGCCTCGTGATCTCGCAGGCGCGGCGCTACCAGGGCCAGGGCCTGTCGCTGGGCGACCTGATCCAGGAGGGCATGCTCGGGCTGATCCGCGCGGTCGAAAAGTTCGACTGGCGTAAGGGCTTCAAGTTCTCCACCTATGGGACTCTCTGGATCCGCCAGGCCATAGGGCGCGGCCTCGCCAACTCCAGCAGGACGGTGCGCCTGCCGGTCCACATCGCGAGCCAGGCCCGCAAGATCCGCACCAAGGAGCGCGAGCTGAGCGCGGAGCTCGGGCGCGAGCCGACAGACGAGGAGCTGGCCGCCGCCGTGGAGCTGGCTCCCGAAGACGTGCGGGACATCCGCGCGGCAGACCAGTCTCCGGCAAGCCTCGACCGCGGCCTCGGGGAGGGGGATGACGGCGCATCCCTCGGCGATCTGATCGCCGACGAGGCGGAAGGCCCCGCCCTCGAGGTGGCCCGGGAGCTGAGCGAGCAGGCGGTTCAGCGGGTCGTCCGCGAGCTTCCCAGCCCTGACAGGGACGTGCTCACCCTCCGTTTCGGGATCGGAGGCCGGGAGGCCGCCGGCCTGCGCGAGACCGGCCGCCGGCTCGGGCTGTCGGGCGACGACGTGCGTCAGGTGGAGACGCGCGCGTTGCACCACCTCGCCAGATCCGGCGAGCTGGCCGCACTTCGCGACGCCGCCTGAAAGCCTGGCGAGAAGGCTCCGGCGCGCCGGTCCCCGGCGGCGCCACGCATGCCGGCCGCCCTTTAGGTCACGCTGTGTGCAGCGAACGAATGGAGAGCGGTGAGCGAGGAGACGCACGATCAGTGGCACCGAGCGGTTTGCAAGGAGCTGGAGGCGCGCGTGAAAGCGCGAACGTTTCTCGTATGGGTGAAGGTCACGCCCGGGGAAGGCGGGCAGGGTTCGGCAACCACGCCCGGGGAGGTTGATCCGACCGCATGGGAGACGGTGGCGGAAAGCGCCCAAGGGTGGCTGGAGGGCCTTGACCAGAACGCCGTGGACCACCAGAACCCCCCGAAGGACGAGCTGCGGTTGGCGGACGTCGTGATCGAGCTCACTGCGAGCCCCAAGAACACCAAGCGCCAGGGATCCGGGCTGCTGATCGGCAACCCCTATCCAGGGGTTGTCTCCTTCACCGAGTCCTACTCCACCGGGCCGGCACCGGCATTTGACGACGAGGCCTGAGCCCCCTGGGCAAAGAGCTTCGTCGCGGTTTGGCGGGGGCAACGGAAGCGGCCGGCGCGCACGCCGGCACCCCCTGGGCACCAACCGGATGAGAAATTTCGCTCGCGTGGCGGCGGGAGGTCTCGCACTGGCCGCAGTGCTGGCCCCCGGCGCCCCTGCGCGCGCGTCGACGACACAGGAATCGGTGCTTCAGGACGATCCCCAGCTGCTCGGAGCGCGGCCGGTTCAGCTCGATCAGCGGCTGCGGTTCCTCAAGGCAATCGGTGTCGATCGGCTCCGGGTTTCGGTGTTCTGGAGCAACATCGCCCCGGCGGCCACCAGCCAGAGCAGACCTCGCTTCCCGAGCCCAGGCCCAAGGTTCCCGGAGGCCTACCCCACGGGAGCCTGGGAGCCCTATGACAACATCGTCGTGCTCGCCAAGAGGCACAATCTGGATCTCCTGTTCACGCTCACCGGCCCTGCCCCGGCCTGGGCCACCCCAGGTAGCCACCGCCGCGAGGGCCTGTTTCGCCCCGACGCGCAGGCTTTCCAGGACTTCGCGACGGCGGTGGGCCTGCGCTACTCGGGCTCCTATCCCTTGCGCGATCGCAATGGACAGACCCACCGCCTGCCACGCGTCGACGGGTGGTCCATCTGGAATGAGCCGAACTTCCCGAGCTGGCTCCTCCCGATCTGGGTGGACAATCGCCCAAAGCTGGCAAAGGACATGATCGCCGCCGCACCCCACCACTACCGCACGCTGGTGGACGCAGCGTGGGCGGGCCTGAAAGCCACCGGGCATGAGGGCGATCTGATCCTCATCGGCGAGACCGCGCCGCGCGGCGGCAAGACGCCCAGCAGGCTCGTCAGCTCGATGCCGCCTGCCGAGTTCGTGCGAGAGCTGTACTGCCTGCAGGCCGACTTCAGGCCTTACACCGGCCGCCCCGCCCACTTGCGGGGCTGTCCGGTATCTCGCGGGGGCCGGCGCGAGTTCCGCCGCGCCCACCCCGGTCTCTTCAAGGCCAGCGGTTACGCCCACCACGCCTACAGCCTCGACGGCCGGACGTGGAGGATCCCGCCGTGGCGACCTGCAGTGAAGGACAACGTGCTGATCGGCAACCTAGGGCGTTTGACGAGCACACTGGATCGTGCCGCCCTCACGTGGGGAAGCCAGCGAGAGCCGATGGGAATCTGGATCACGGAGTACGGCTACCAG
>JACCTJ010000303.1 GCA_013812485.1 Thermoleophilaceae bacterium | reverse complement strand
GGGTCTTCGAGGACGCCGAGCGCACTCGCCTGGGCTACGGCGGCGTGAGGATGAGCGGCCGCCCGACGCCGCGCTGCCGCACCTCGGTCGAGCGCGCCTACGAGGGCGAGGGCGAGCCGTTCGCGTGTGTCAACCCGAGCTTCTTCGACTCGCCGGAGACGGGGCCCGACCCGGCGGAGCGGCTCGACCTGCGCGACCGGCTGTAGCTCACGAGAGCAGGCTGCGGGCTAGCTCGATCAACGCGACCGCGACCGGGCCCATGGTGCGAGCGTCTTGCGTCGATCCTTCGGTTGGGGCTTAGCCATGTCGCTCATTCCGCCGGCTTGTGCCGCCTCACCCGACGCCCAGTTCGTATGGTGTGCGGCGCCGTGATGGCCTCGACGACATCGGGCCCGCCGAGGTCCGTCTCGTTCACTTCGCGGAAACGGTGCTCTGAGCGAGCCTGCTGTTGCAGCAGGCCTTCGAACGCCCGTGCTTGATCGCGGGGCAAGTGGCGCAGAATCTCCGCGTCCTCACGTGACATCCACGGGAAGCGTTTTATGTTGGGCGGATCGGTCATCTCACTAACTACACGTCGATCTACGGCGAGCTTGACACAAGACTCTTGCGTTTCTGGCGCATTGCCACTCGTTCAGTCGATCAGCCGCAGCCCCAGACGCCAGATCGCCAACCGCCACATCAGCAGCGCGAAGACGAGCAGAACACCCAGATGCAGCACGTCGGGCCCCAGCTGGAACCCGAACACCGCATCGCGCACGAGCTCGACGCAGTGGTGCAGCGGGTTGAGCTGCGCGAGCGTCGAGGCCCACCCCGGAAGGGCGTCGATCGGGAAGAAGGTCCCGGCGACGAGGAAGAGCGGCGTGATCACGCTGCTCGTGACGTAGTTGAAGTTGTCCATCGACTGGGCCACCGCAGCGATCGTCACCCCGAACGCGGCGAAGCCGAAGCCGGTCACGAAGCCGACGAAGGGAACGAGCAGCATCCCCGGTGAGGGATCGAGGCCGAAGACCATGGCTACGAGCAGCGGCGCCATCCCGTAGACCCCGGCTCGCAGGGCCACCCACCCGACCTCCGCGGTCACGAGCTCCTCCACGTCGATCGGCGCGGCCAGCAGCGCGTCGTAGGTGCGCTGGAAGCGATGCCTGATGAAGGTGTTGAACAGGCCGGGGAAGACGGAGCTGAACAGCACGGCCGTGGCGACGACCCCGGTGCCCACGAACTCGATGTAGTCGTAGCCCGCCACCCGCGAGACGAGCGCGCCGAAGCCGAACCCGAAGGCGAGCAGGAAGATCGTCGGCTCGACGACCGACGAGAACGTGGTCGCGCGCCAGTGGCGGCGAAAGACGCTCAGCTCGCGCCATAGCACGGCCCCGATCGCGGCCGGTTCGAGCCGGCGCACGCGCGGCGCCCGGCGATCGCCGCGGTCGGGCCCCTGGGTCTCGGCGACGGCCACCGCTACTCGATCTCCGCGCCGGTGAGGACTACGAACACGTCCTCGAGGCTCGCCGGGCGCCGGTAGCCCTCAGGCACCGCCCCGTTCGCTCGCTCGGCGCCGAGGATGGCCAGCGCCGGTCCCGAGCGCCGCGTCGCGTAGCCCTCGCCGACCGCGCGCTGCTCGGCCTCGCGCAGCTGCGCAGGCGGGCCGTAGACCTCGACCACCTCGCGTCCTACGTGCTCGCCCACGAGCTCGTGCGGGCGCCCGCGCGCGACGATCCGCCCCTCGGCCATGATCGCCACCTCGTCGGCGAGTCGCTCCGCCTCCTCGATGTAGTGGGTGGACATGAGGATGGTCACGCCCTCCGAGCGCAGCTCGTCGACGAGCGCCCATAGCTCCGAGCGCACCTGGGGGTCGAGCCCGACGGTCGGCTCGTCGAGCAGCAACAGCTCGGGGCGGTGGACGAGCCCGCGCGCCACGAGCAGGCGGCGGCGCATCCCGCCCGAGAGCTCGTCGACCACGGCGTCGGCGCGAGCGGCCAGGTTGGCCATTTCGAGCGCGCGCTCGATCGCGGCGTCTCGATCGGCACGCGGCACTCGGTAGAGGCGGGCGAACACCGCCAGGTTCTGGCGGACGGTGAGTTCGACGTCGAGGTTGTCGAGCTGGGGTACGACGCCGCAACGGGCGCGAGCCGCCTTGGACTCCTCGGGCAGGCGGTGGCCGAGCACGTCGATCTCGCCCTCGTCAGCGATCGATTGCGCGGTCAGCATCCGCATCGTCGTCGACTTGCCCGCGCCGTTGGGGCCGAGCAGCCCAAAAATCTTGCCGCGCCCAATGCTGAAATTCATGTTCTTGGCGGCGACGAATTCGCCAAAGCGTTTGGTAAGGTCATGGGCTTCGATGACAGGGGTTTGGGTTAGCGGGATGGTGCGATAGCGCTCGGCAAGCTGGCTGGTGCCCTCGGGTCCACCGCCCAATATCTCGATAAAGCCATCTTCGAAGCGCGGTTCGGTGGTTTCGACCGTGAGGGGCTGGCCACCGCCGAGTTGCTGCGCTGTCGGGATGGGCCGATCGTCGCGCACCAGCAGCCGCACCGCCCGACCCTGAATTGTGCCGTCAATGATGTCATCACGGTCGAGCGCCCCGGTCAGGAAATGGCGGCGGCTGTCGGTGAAATCCGAAACGCTGATGACGCGATCTCGAATCCGGTCGGTCAGATCGTTGGGCGGCCCGTCGAACAGCAGCCGCCCTTCATTCAACAGATAGACCCGGTCGCACTTCTCGGCCTCATCGAGATAGGCGGTTGACCAGAGGATTCCGATGCCTTCGCTCTTGAGGTTGCCGACCATCGCCCACAGCTCGCGCCGCGAGATCGGATCGACGCCGACCCCGGGCTCGTCGAGCAGCAGCATGCGCGGGGTGCGGATGAGCGCGCAGGCGAGGCCGAGTTTCTGTTTCATGCCGCCCGACAGCTTGCCGGCCAACCGGTCTTGGAAACGGGCGAGGTCGGTGAAGTCGAGCAGCCGCGAATAGGTGGCCTCGCGCTCGTCAGGCGGAAGCGCGCGTAGGTCGGCATAGAGGTCGAGGTTCTGGCGCACCGTCAGATCCTCGTAGAGACCGAAGCGCTGCGGCATATAGCCAAGCTGGTCGAGCATTTCCGCAGGCGGCCTGCCAAGGATCGCGACCTCGCCCCCCGTGGGAGCCATAAGCCCGGCGAGGATGCGGATCAGCGTGGTCTTGCCAGCGCCGTCGGGGCCGACCAGCCCGGTGATTTCGCCGCCCGCGATCCTTATGTCGATATCGTCGAGCGCGGGCGCGGAGTCGGGGGAGCCGAATCGCTTGATTAAGTTGCTGGCGCTGGCGACCGTCTCCCCCATTTTCGCTCAGCTCTTCACCGGCGGGCGGGCGCCCGTCACCGTCACCGTCACCGGCTGTCCTTGCCGAAGCGCGCCGTCGGGATTGTCGACGACGATTCGCAACCGATAGACAAGGTCGGTGCGCAAATTCTCGGTTTCGACCGACTTGGGTGTGAATTCGGCCCGCGGGCTGATGTAGCCGATCGTCCCGCGATAGGTTCGCGGATTGCCGTCGGCGGTAACCACGACCTTCCCGCCTGGGGCGATGCGTGACAAGTCGGTCTCGGCGACATAGGCCCGCACCCGCAGCGGACGGTCGATCGACAAGGTGAGGACCGTCTCGCCCGCCTGCACGATGGCGCCCGGTTCTCGCGCGCGGGTGATAACGGTGCCCCCGGTCGCGGCGACGAGGCGCGTGTCGCCGCGGTCGGTCGAGACACTCTGTTTCGTCGCTTCGGCCGATTGGAGTTGCGCCTCGGCAGCGGCGATGTCCTCGCGGCGCGATCCGGCCGTGAGGAGCGAGAG
>JACCTJ010000300.1 GCA_013812485.1 Thermoleophilaceae bacterium | reverse complement strand
CGCGCGAACTTGTACTTGAGCGGGCAGATCCGGTACGTCTCGATGTCGGAGGCGGACAGCATCAGGCCCTCGCCGCGACGCGGCAGGAAGCTCTCGAGCGAGGGCTCCGAGCGGACCCCGAGCGCCTCGGCGCGGCGGCGCTCGTCGCGCTCGCCGTCGCGCAGGTAGTCGTCGAGGGCGGAGGTCTCGAAGAGCTCGCGCTGCTCCGCCGTCGCCCCCTGGAGGAGGACGTCGTTGACCTCGGGCAGGGCGTCGGAGACTCCCTGGCCCTGCTTCTGGCGCTCGATCAGCGCGGCGATCTTGAGCAGCTCGAGGTAGCGCGTGCCGGCCTGGGCCACGTCGAGGTAGGTGTCGAGGCGCATCTCGGCCAGGTGTCCGCCGACGCGCGCGACCTGGTCGAGCAGCTCGTCGCGCATCATCCGGAAGGTCGAGTGCAGGCCCTCGGCCGGGCCGAAGAGGTCCTCCTCGATCCTCTCCCATTCGCCGCTCACCGCGGCGCGCGCCTCCTCGGTGAACGGCGAAGGGCGCGCCGTGACGGTGGCCTCGCCCGGAGCCGGCTCCGCCCACGAAAGGAAGAGCGACCGGCGCGCGCGGGTCATGGCCGCGTAGGTCAGCCGGCGCATCTCCGCCTCGTGCTCGCGCACGCTCGCGTCGGGCCGCGCCTCCGGCTCCTCGCCCGCGCGCCGCGGCCGCCGCCCGGGCATCCGCTCGGCGTCGAGGCCGAGCACGAAGACGTGGTCGAACTCGAGTCCCCTGGCCCCCTGCATCGCGATCACCCACACCGCGCCGGTCGCGGCGGGCGAAACCTGCGCCTCCTCGTCGTCGCGCGCGCCGGCCTCCGCGACGGCGACGAGGTGGCGCACGAACTCGCGCACGCCGGTGTCGGGCTCGCGGCGCATGTAGGCGATCGCCAGCTCGCTCAGGCGTGCGATGTTGACCAGCCGCTCGGCGGTGTCGGCCTGGGTGGCGTAGAGCTGCTGGCGGCGCAGCCCGATGCGCTCCACGAGACGATGGACGAAGGCGTCGGGGCGCATCGAGTCGAAGGCCAGGGCGGCGGCGCGGTGCAGGCGCAGGAACGAGAGCACGCGGTCGCGCCCCTCGGGCGAGAGCTGGGGCCCGTCGCAGGCCGCGCGCGCCGCGCCCACCATGTCGAGCTTGCGCCGCCGGGCGAGCTGGGTGAGCCGGGCGACGTCGACCGAGCGCAGCTCGATCGGCGCCCGCGTCAGGGCCCGCACCACCGCGCTCGAATCGCCCGGGTCGGCGAGCAGCCGCAGCCAGGCGAGGACGTCGCGCACCTCGGCGCGCTCGAAGGCGGCGTTCCCGTGCCCGAGCCGGAAGGGCACCGACCGCTCCTCGAGCGCCGATCCGATCGTCCCGCCCTCGTCGCGGACCGAGCGCACGAGCACGCCGATGCTCTCCGGCGCGATGCCCTCGACCGCGATCAGCCGCTCAGCCTCACGAGCCACGGCCTGGGCCTGTGCGCGCTCGGAGGCGCACTGCCAGAAGCGAAGCTCTCCTGCGCCCGAGCCGCCGCGGCCCCGCAGCTTCGGCTGCGAGCGCGGCGATCGATCGTCCGCGATCACCGCCTCGGCGCCGTCGAGGATGCGCTGCCCGCAACGCTGGCTACGCGTGAGAGCGACCCGCCGCGCGTCGGGGTGCTCGGCGGCGAAGTCGGCCAGCGTGCCGGCGCCCGAGCGGCGCACGGCCTGATCGTCGTCGCCGGCCACGGTCACGTTCGCCTCCGCCCCCCACAGGCGGCGCAGCAGAGCGGTCTGCGCTCGGTTGACGTCCTGGAAGTCGTCGACCAGCACATGGCGGAAGCGCGCCGCGGCCCGCTCGCGAGCAGCGGGGCGCTCGCGCAGCAGGCGCTCGGCGCGCATGATGAGGTCGCCGGCGTCGAGAGCCCCGCGCTCGGCCAGGAGGCGGTCGTGGCGGCGGTAGACGGCCGCGAGCTCGAGCTCCCGCTCGGCACCGGTGCGCGCGCTGAGGTCAGCGCCCGCCGCACCCAGGCTCTCCTCCGCGTGGCCGCGCAGGTCGTCCGCGCTCACCAGGTTCTCCTTGAGGCGGTCGATCCGGGCCACGAAGCTGGCCACGAGCGGCGCCGGGTTGCCTCGGATCTCGTGGTGGCTCAGCGGCAGATCGTCGACGCGCTCGAGCAGCAGGGCGATCCGGTCGGCGCGGGTCACCGGAGCGAAGAAGGGGTCGAGGCCGGCCTCGAGCGCCTCGTCGCGCAACAAGCGGGCGCAGAACGTGCTGAAGGTGAGAACCCAGAGCTCGTCGTAGGGGCGCTCGACGAGCGCCTCGACGCGACAGCGCATGCGGTCCGCGGCCGCGTTCGAGAGGGTCAGGGCGAGGATCTCCTCGGCCCGCACGCCCTGCTCGATCAGCCAGGCGACCCGCTGGGCGAGGACGTGGGTCTTGCCGGACCCCGGGCCCGCGCTCACGATCAGCGGACCCCCCGGATGGGTGACGGCGGAGCGCTGAGGCGCGTTGAGGCCGTCGAGCGGATCCGGCATCGGCCTAGGATAGGCTGCAGATGACTGCGTCCACCGAGCCCGACCGTACGCTCGACCTCGACTGGCTCGGCCTGTGCCGGCGGGCCACCGCCGGGGTTCGGAGGGCGCTCGAGGCCTATCCGAGCCCGGCCGAGCGCGCCCGCACGACCGGTCGCGGCGAAGGCGGCGACCTCGCACTGGCCATCGACCGCGCGGCCGAGGACGCGATCTTCGTCGAGCTCGAGGCGCTCGGCCTGGCGCTGACCGCGGTCTCCGAGGAGCGCGGCCACGTCGCCGTCAACGGCGGCGGTCCCGTGCACGTGGTCATCGACCCGATCGACGGCTCGCTCAACGCCAAGCGCCGCCTGCCCTTCCACTGCCTCTCGATCGCCGTCGCCTCGGGGCCCACGATGGAGGAGGTCGAGTTCGGCTACATCGCCGAGTTGGCGGGCGGCGCGGGCGCCTCGACCGAGACCAGCGGCGGCGAGTGGTGGGCGAAGCGCGGCGAGGGCGCCTTCGCCGACGGCGCGCGGCTATCCGTCTCGGAGCGGCCCGAGGACGCGCGCGACTTCGAGGTGCTGGCGATCGAGTCGGCCGACCCGCGCATCGTCGCCGCGCAGGCCGAGGCGCTCGCCGCCACCGGCGCGCACCGCCTGCGCGCGCTCGGGGCGATCGCGCTCTCCCTCTGCCTCGTCGCCGGCGGTCGCGCCGACGCGATGGTCAGCCTCGCGCCGTGCCGCTCGGTCGACGCCGCGGCGGGCCAGCTCATCGTCCGCGAGGCCGGCGGCGTCGTGGTCTTCCCCGACGCCCAGGACGAGGGCGGCCGGACCTCGCTTGACCTGTCGATGCGCTCGCGGGTGCTCGCGGCGTGGCGCCAAGCCGAGCTCGAGACCCTGCTCAAGGCGCTTGGAGGTCCAGCGCGGCGGGAATGAGGCTCGTCGTGGCCACGAGGCTCCGACGCGTCGACTGCTCCGGTCCCGGGATCACCCGCCGCGGGCGCGGGCGCGGCTTCGAGTACCTCGACGACGACGGGGAGCGGATCGAGGACGAGCACACCGTCGAGCGCATCCGCGAGCTGGTGATCCCGCCCGCGTGGCAGGAGGTCTGGATCTGCCCCGATCCGGGCGGTCACATCCAGGCCACGGGCCTCGACGCCCGTAGACGCAAGCAGTACCTCTATCACCAGCAGTGGCGCGAGCACCGCGACCGCGAGAAGTTCGACGAGATGCTCGACTTCGCCCGGGCGCTGCCGCGCCTGCGCGCGCGGGTGGCCGCCGACCTCGTCGGGACCGACGAGCTCAAGCGCAACCGCGTGCTCGCCTGCGCGGTGCGCCTCCTGGATCGTGGCTTCTTCCGCGTCGGCGGCGAGGAGTACGCCGCCGAGAACGAGAGCTTTGGGCTCGCGACGATGCGCAAGGAGCACGTCAGGGTCGACGGCCCGATCATCACCTTCGACTACCCGGCCAAGAGCGGGCGGCGCCTGGTGCGCTCGTTCGGCGACCGCGAGGTGTGCGAGATCATGCTCAGGCTCAAGCGTCGCCGCGGGGGCGGCGAGGAGCTGCTGGCCTACAAGCGCGGACGCCGCTGGCTCGACCTGCGCTCCGAGGACATCAACGGGTACGTCAAGCAGGCGGCGGGCGGCGGCTACTCGGCCAAGGACTTCCGCACCTGGAACGCCACGGTATTGGCCGCGACGGCCCTGGCGGTGTCGGGATCGATGGCCAGCGCGTCGCCGGCCGCCCGCAAGCGGGTCAAGACGCGCGCGGTCAAGGAGGTCTCCCGGTACCTCGGCAACACACCCGCCGTTGCCCGCGCCTCCTACATCGATCCCCGCGTTTTCGATCGCTACGACGCCGGGTTGACCATCGGCGGGGCCCTC
>JACCTJ010000285.1 GCA_013812485.1 Thermoleophilaceae bacterium | reverse complement strand
TCGTCGGCGCATCCGTCGGGCTGCGCTTCGATCGCGAGTCCCTGCGCCACGCCGGGCGGCTCGCGCCGTACATGGCCGCGGCCGTCCTCGTCCTCACGGTCATCTGCGCCGCGCTCGGGGTCGTGCTCCTCGCTGCGCTCGACACCGATTCGCTGACCGCCTACCTGGCCACGACGCCCGGAGGGATTAGCTCCGTGCTCGCCGCCGCCTTCGACAGCGGCGCCGACCTGACCGTCGTCGTCGCCGTGCAGACGCTGAGGCTGATGGTGCTCGCGCTCGCCGCCCCGTTCGCGGCACGCCTGTTGCGGGTACGCGGGGCGGAGTGACTTCACCGCTATTCTTTCTGAAGTGATGCTCGGGCCTCAACTCGAGAACCGCCCCTGCGGAGGTAAGTACTCCGACATCGTCCGCGCTATCGGGCACACGCCGCTCGTGGAGCTCAAGCGGCTCTCGCCCAAGCCGGGCGTGCGTATCTACGCCAAGCTCGAGTCCCACAACCCGACCGGATCGGTCAAGGACCGCGTGGCCCGCGCCATGATCGAGGACGCCGAAGAGCGCGGCCTGATCGCCCCCGGCCAGACCATCCTCGAGCCGACCTCGGGCAACACCGGCATCTCGCTGGCCATGATCTGCTCGCGCAAGGGCTATCCGCTCAAGGTCGTCATGCCCGACAACGTGACCGGGGAGCGCGCCGAGCTCCTGACCATGTACGGCGCCGAGATCGTCTACTCACCCGGCGCCCAGGGCTCGAATGGCGCGGTGGCCATGGCGCTCGACATGGCTCAGGCCGACTCCTCGTACTACATGCCCTACCAGTACGGCAACGAGGCCAACCCGCTCGCGCATTACAACGGCACCGCGGTCGAGATCCTCGAGGAGCTCGACGAGGTCACCGCCTTCGTCGCCGGGCTCGGCACGGGGGGAACGCTAATGGGGCACGCACGGCGTCTCAAGGAGGAGGACCCCGACACGAAGATCGTCGCCGCCGAGCCGCTCCAGGGGGAGCTTGTCCAGGGCCTGCGCTCGCTCGACGACGGCTTCATCCCGCCGATCATCGACCTCTCGCTGATCGACCGCAAGATCTTCGTCTCGAACCGCGACGCCGTGGTCTGGACGAAGCGGCTGCTCGCCGAGGAGGGTCTCTTCGCCGGCGTCTCGAGCGGCGCGATCGCCAAGATCGCGGTGCGCGTGGCCTCTGAGATCGACGAGGGAAATGTGGTCTTCATCGTCTGCGATGACGGGTGGCGCTACCTCTCCTCCGGCGTCTACACGAAGCCGATCGAGGAGCTCGAGGAGGCCATCGAGACGACCGCCTTCTGGTAGGTCGCAAGGTGGGCGACGGCGGCCCGACCGAGCCGCCGCCGCCTCCCCGCGGTGATACACCGCCTACTACTTGCCGGGCGTGTAGCTGACCAGCTCCGCGCGACCGCCGGCACCGTCGGTGTGCACGCTCAGCACGGGACCGACTTCGCGGGCGTAGAACTTCAGCTCCTGGACCTTCGACTCGGTCGGCACGAGGTCGCGGGTCATGAGTACGTCCTCGGGCTTGTAGAAGCCGAACGGCACCTCGACCTGCTCCTCGCCGACGCTGACGACCGCGCCCTTGTCCTCGGCCTCGCCCTTGTAGTACTCCTGGCGATAGGACATCCCCGGCTTCGGATTCCCCGGCAGGGCGATCCCGGCTTCGGCCCCGTCGACCCCGGCCTCGAACGACCCCGAGCGGTTGGCGACCTTGCCGTCCTTGTACTCGGCGGTGGCCTCGCCGAGGTACCAGATGTTCCCCGCCTTGTCTTGGGCGTACCAGTCGTCGGTGACCTCGACCGGCTTGCCGTCCTCGCTGACGGTGTCGCGCACCACCCGGGCCTCTACCCCGTTGGCGATCCGCTTGGTCTTGTCGGTGACCTCGACGACGACCTTCTCTCTGCCGCCCTCGGTGTCCGACTCGCGGTAGACCCACCGGCTGCCCGGCTTCATCGGCCAGTAGGGGCTGTCGATCTCGGTCGTGAAGTTGGCCGGATCGAGCTTGGCGGGCTCGCTGCCCTCGGGAAGGCGGTCGCCGGCTGCGCCGGCCGCGGCCCCGGTGCTCGAGCTCGCTCGGTCACCCGCGGCGCTCGAGCCGCAACCGGCGGCGAGAACGACGAGGGCGATCGGTACGGCGATGGTGGTAAGATCCTCTGGTTCAGGGTTGTACTTGCTGGATGAAGGGCTCTCGGCGGCAACCGGGAGCCCTTTGTCGTCTTGTCAGTCGTCTTGGCGACCGAGACGACCTTGCTGTTCGGGTCGACGTTCACCGCGAGGGAGGTCCCGTCGCGGCGATCGCTCTCGACCTCGTAGCCGCTCTGGCCGTCGTCGCTGCGCTCGACCTCCGAGACCTTGCCGCCGCCGACGGCCTCGAGCGCCGGGCGCTCGGCCCCCGCGACCGTCGCCGGGTCGCGGACCTGTTCGGCCGCCTCGCTGCGTCCGTCCTCGCGCTCTTCGCTCTCGCCGCCAGCCGCGCCGGCGATGGCCGCACCGCCGCCGCCGAGAGCGAGGAGCGCGGCGCCGATGATGAGAATGCCCTTCACTCTGGTGGTCATCAACTTCCTCCTCTACGTGGCTGACCGTTCTGGAAGCCACCGTATGAGGGCTTGCTGAGGCCAGCCTGAGAAGGGCTCGGGGCCGTTCGAGGGGACGCGGAGCAAGCGTCGTCCGCGCTGCGCCCGAGCGCGTTGGTTGCGACGCTGACTGCTGGTCGGAGCCCGGCGGTGCGGGCTAGGGCTGGCGGGCCAGCTCGCGCTCGCGCTCCTCGAGGCTGCGCTCGCGCTCCTCGAGCTCCCGCTCGCGCTCGTGGTCCTCCTCGTCGCCGCCGCCGCGGGTCGAGTCGCCGCTG
>JACCTJ010000270.1 GCA_013812485.1 Thermoleophilaceae bacterium | reverse complement strand
CCGAACTGCAACCACGGCCGCAGGCCGGACACATCAAGGACGCGGCGGGCCTAAGCGGTCCGCCGCGGAGCGCGTCTGTCGACGCGATCCGAGCGGCCAGCCGATCCTCCGCGGCTACCCCTGCTCTATGTGCATCAGCTCCCAGACGTGACCGTCGAGATCCTGGAAGCTCCCGCCGTACATGGGGCCTTCGTCCATCGCCGGCTTCCACGGCTTCCCGCCGGCGGCGATGGCCTTGGCGACCGTCTCGTCGATCTGCTCCCTGCTCTCGGCCGACAGGCAGGTGATCGCCTCCGTCGTCCTCGTGGCGTCGGCGATCTCGTCGTTGATGAAGTCCCTGAAGCGCTCTTCCACGAGCAGCATGACGAAGATGTTCTCGTCGACGATCATGCACGCGGCGTTGTCGTCGGAGAACTGGGGGTTGAACTCAAAGCCGAGCTCGGCGAAGAACCCTCTGGAGGCCATCAGGTCCTTGACTGGCAGGTTCACGAAGATCATGCGCATCGCGGCGCCTCCTTTTTCGGCCTCCATGCCCCTGGCAGGAGACCTGGTGGTAGATGGTTGCGGTCTACGGACTGACCGCGGCGCGACAACTTAGCGGTCCCCGATCCGGTCACGGACCTACGACCGAAGATTGCGCCTCGCCGTTGCTCGCGCCTCGGGCCAGGCGGACGAGGAACCGCGCGCCTCCGAGCTCCGAGTCCGCGACCCACGCCTCGCCGCCGTGCAGCCGGGCCTGCTGGCGCACGAGGGCGAGCCCGAGGCCTGAGCCCTCCCCGGCCTGCTCCCCTCGGACGAAGCGCTCGAAGATGCGCTCGCGCTCGGGCACGCCGGGTCCGTCGTCGTCGACCGCGAGCCGCAGTCCGCCTTCGGCCCGCTCGAGCTCGACCTCTACGCGGCCGCCCGGACGGCCGTGGCGAGCCGCGTTCTCGATCAGGTTCTCGACGAGGACCTGGAGCCCGTCGGGCCAGCCCTCGAGCGCCGTGCTCTCCTCGGAGGCGTGCAGGGCGAAGGTCGTCTCCGGGTGACGGCGCCGAGCGCGCTCGAGCGCGGCATCGACCAGGTCGGCGAGCTCGATCTCCTCGCGCGGGAGCGACGCGCCCGCGTCCCCGCGGGCGAGGGTCTGGAGCGCCTCGAGCAGCCGCACCGTGCGCTCGGCCTCCGCCTCGGCCTCGCTCAGCACCGCCTGGCGCTCGTCCGAGCCGAGGCGCGGGTTGCGCAAGAGGGAGCCGAGGTTGGCCCGCAGCGCGGTCATGGGCGTGCGCAGCTCGTGGCCGGCGTCGGCCGCGAACCGGCGCGTGGCCTCGAGCGCCTGCTCGGTCTCCGCCGACGAGCTCTCGAGCCGCGCGAGCATGGCGTTGACACTCTCCGACAGCGCGTCGACCTCCTCGAGCCGGCTCTCGGCGGGCAGCCGGGTCGACAGGTCCCTGGTCGTGGACACGCGCGCCACCGCCGTGCGCAGGCCCCCGAACGGGCGCAGCGCCAGTCCGGCCAGCCACCACGAGAGCGCCCCCACGACCGCGACGCCCACGCCCGAGACCACGATCACCCGCGCGCGCAGGCCGCCGACGCGCTCGCTCACCCCGGCGAGCTCGCCGCCGACCTCGAGGACGTCGCCGTCCGGAGTGGTTCGAGTGAGGGTGCGGTAGGTGGTCCCGCCAGCCTCGACGGTGCGAAAGCCGTCCCGGCGCGGAGGTGGCAGTCCTTCGGGCGCGTCGACCGCGGCGACGGTCTGCTCGCCCTGGAGCAGGCGCACGAACTCGCCCTCCGGTCGCAGCGCCCGGCCTCCGAGGCCGGGCGGCGGCGTCCCGGGCGGACCGAACCCCGAGCCGGGTGGCTCATCGGCGCCAGGGCGCGAAGGCCGTCCCGGTCCGGCCCGAGGCGGAGGGAAGCTCCGTCCGCTCCGTTCGCTCCGTCCGCGCCGGCCGCCCCGCCGAGCGGAGGGCAGCCGCCCCTCGGCCAGCGCCCGCCCGAGCGCCCGCGGCGAGGGCTCGGCCAGGCGCTCGTCGAGGCGGTCGCGCTCGCGCTCGGCGAAGGTCGTCACCACCACCGTCCCCACCCCGGTGAGCACGACGGCGACCGCGAGGGTCGCGAGCGCGGCGACGCGCCCCCGGATGCTGCGCAGCGCCCTCACGTCCGCACGACGAACCCGACGCCCCGAACGGTGTGCAGGAGGCGCGACTCCCCACCCGCCTCGAGCTTGCGCCGCAGGTAGGAGACGAAGACGTCGACCACGTTCGAGTCGACCTCGAACGTGTAGCCCCACACCTGCTCGAGCAGCTGCGTGCGCGAGAGCACCATCCCAGGGTGGCGCGCGAGCGTCTCGAGCAGCTCGAACTCGCGGTTGGTCAGCTCGATCTCGCGGACGCCGCGGCGCACGAGACGGCGAGCCGGGTCGACGGTGAGGTCCCCGACGCGGATCGGCACGCCGTCGTCGCTCGGCGTACGGCGCAGGAGCGCGTGAAGGCGCGCGGTCAGCTCCTCGAGCGCGAACGGCTTGACCAGATAGTCGTCGGCGCCGGCGCGCAGCCCGGCCACGCGGTCGGCCACCTCGTCGCGGGCGGAGAGGATGCAGATCGGCACGCGGCTGCCCGCTCCGCGCAGCCGGCGCGTGACCTCGATGCCGTCGAGGTCCGGCATGACGACGTCGAGCACGACGACGTCGGGAGGCTCGGCCGCGAGCCGCTCGAGCGCCACCGTCCCGCCCTCGGCGAGGTCAACGACGAAGCCCTCGAGGCGCAGCGCGCGCTCGAGGGCCTCTCGGATCGTCGCCTCGTCGTCGACGACGAGGACGCGGAGCGGCGGGGCGGCGCTCATGCGCCGTAGGGTCCCAGCACGGGGTGCCCGGGGCTCC
>JACCTJ010000265.1 GCA_013812485.1 Thermoleophilaceae bacterium | reverse complement strand
GCTGAGGGCCACACGGTGATCGCTCCCGACCTGCTCGGCCATGGCGAATCCGCGAAGCCTCGGGGCGACTACTCCCTCGGGGCTTACGCTGCCGGAATCCGCGATCTGCTGATCGCCCTCGGCCACGAGCGCGCGACGGTCGTCGGGCACTCGCTTGGAGGCGGCGTCGCCATGCAGTTCGCCTACCAGTTTCCCGAGCGCTGCGAGCGCCTGGCGCTCATCTCCAGCGGTGGGCTCGGCCGGGAGGTGCACCTGCTTCTCCGGGCGGCGTCATTGCCCGGCTCGGAGATCGTGCTGCCATTCATTGCTTCGTCGAGCGTGTTGAGCGCCGGGGCCGCGATCGGCTCCCTTCTCGAGCGCCTCGGCCTGCGGCCTGGCCGCGACCTCGCGGAGATCGCACGCGGGTACGCCTCGCTCGGCGACGCACCCACCCGTCGTGCCTTCCTGCACACGCTACGCGGCGTGATTGACCCGCTCGGACAGAGGGTGAGTGCACGCGACCGGCTCTACCTCGCGGCGGAGGTGCCGAGCCTGATCCTCTGGGGCCAGCGGGACCGCGTGATACCCGTCGAGCACGGACGGGATGCGCACGCGGCCATGCCCGGCAGTCGTCTCGACGTACTGGTTGGAGCGGGCCACTTCCCCCACCTTGACGACCCGCGTGCGGTCGCCCGCGCCCTTGGCGAGCTGGTCGCCGACTTCGAGCCGGCCGAGAGCGACGAGGATCGGATGCGCGAGCGTCTCCGCGTAGGCGCGGCCTGAGCGGGGCTCGCTCCCCGGACGACGGCCAATCGCGGGGTCGGTTGACGGGGGTGCGCCCTCCTACGCGCTCGGCTACTCCTCGAGTGCCGCAGCGGCCAGGCAGCCGAACGCGATCAGGTCCAGCGCGACCCGCGCCTGATGGAAGCGCTCCCAGCGCCGGCGAATGGCCGACCACTCCTGCGCGTCGCCGTCCGTTGGGTATTCGACGGTCCGCTTGTTCAACGGCAACTGGACGACCAGCGTGATCACCACCATCCCGGCAGTCGCTCCGGCAGACAGCATCGCCAGGCCCGAACCCGGTCGGCCTCGCCGGTCGGCTGCTGCGGTGCCTGCCGCCGCCAGTGAGGCGACCATGTAGAAGGGCATGATCTTGCCCAGTCGCCGGGTCAAGGCCCGCTCGGACTCGATCTGGGAGCGCAGCGGCAGGGCGAGGATCGCGGGATGGAAGCCGACGAGCGTGCCGAGCTCGTTGCCGGCCAGCAGACCGGTCAGGCACAGCCCAGCGAACTGCGGCTTGCTCACCATCACTTCTCCCTCCTCGAGACGAACAGTCGCCGGCACTCTACCGCATAGATCCTAATGATCTATCATCTCGACTTATGCCGGAGCTGAGCGGAGCGGCGCCCCTGGTGCTGGGAATGGTCAAGAAGGGCCGGCAGACCGGTTATGAGATCAAGCGGCTCGTCGATGTCTCGGTTCGGTTCTTCTGGGCCGGTAGTCCGGGCCAGATCTATCCGGAGCTCAGCCGGCTTGAATCAGCAGGTCTGCTGAGCTGCGCGAAGTCGCCGCGCGGCGGGCGTGCTCGCAACGTCTACTCCCTGACCGAGGCTGGGGAGCGCGCACTGCACGCTTGGCTTACCGATCCCTCGGAGTCAGCGTTCGAGTTGCGCAACGAGGGGCTTCTGAAGGTCTTCTTCGCCGACTGCCTGAGCGATGAGGAGGCGATCGCGGTCGTGCGCGCGATGCGGGCCCAGCACGAGGCGATCCTCGACGGAATCCGTCGCGCGACGCCCGCCTACGGGCCCGGTCGTCGGTTTGGCTACATCACCTGGCAGTACGGGCTCGGCCTACACGGCTGGATCGTCGAGTGGTGCAAGCAGACCGAGCGTGACCTCGCGGAGGGCCGCCCGCCGGGTGGCGCTCCGCCACCGGGTGAGCTCGAGGTCGGGCGCGTTCGCGAGCTCGAGGTCGAGCAGGAGCGGCGCGCCGGAGATGCGCGATGAGCGCTCCATCCGTACGCCCATCCGGCCGCCTGCGCCGCACGGCGACTAGGGCATGGGCCTCCGACCGACTGCTGGCTCTGCTGGTCGCGCTGATGGGGCCAACGCTGGCGGTCTGCGCGATCGGGCTGGCGGTCGATCCCAACGTCATCACCGGCGCCCCGGCGTGGCTCAAGCCGGCCAAGTTCTCGGTCTCGATAGCGATCTACGGCGCCACCCTGCTGTGGCTGCTGACGCTCATCGACGGCCACCGTCGCCTGGTGCGCACGATCGGCGCGGTCACCGCGCTCGCCCTTGGCATCGAGCAGGCCATCATCGTGGGGGCGGTCGTGCTCGACACGACCAGCCACTTCAACGTCTCGACGCCCGCGCAGACGGCCGCGTGGTCGACGATGGGCGCCTCGATCGTCCTGGTGTGGGTGATGAACCTCCTGGCGATGATCCTGCTGCTGCGCCAGCGCCTGGTCAACCGCGCCTTCGCCTGGAGCCTGCGGCTCGGGCTGGTGGCCTCGTGCGTGGGCATGGCAGTGGCGTTCCTCATGACCACCCCCACCACCGAGCAGCTCGCCGCCGCCGAGGCTGGGCGCGGGATCCTCGTCGCGGGCGCCCACAGCGTCGGCGTGGCCGACGGCGGGCCGGGCCTGCCGATCGTCGGTTGGAGCACGGTCGGGGGTGATCTGCGCGCGGCGCACTTCGTCGGCCTCCACGGGCTGCAGGTCCTTCCGCTGGTCGGCTGGCTGTTGGTGCTCATGCGCGTGCGGTGGCTGGACGAGGGCCATCGCAGCGCGCTCGTCATCATCGCGGGCTTGAGCTACATCGCCGTGGTGACGGCGCTGACCTGGCAGGCGCTGCGCGGCCAGCCGCTGATCGCGCCCGACGCCTGGACGCTCGCGGCACTGGGCGCGATCGTGGCCGCGGCGGGCGCGGCCGGCGTCGGCGTGGTCGCCCACGCGCGCCGGCGCCCGGCGGGCTGAGGCGATGGACGCTGCCCTCTCGATCGGCGCGCCGCTGGTGATCAAGCGTCGAGTCCGCCGGCGAGGACCGGCTTGACGTCGACGATGGGTGTGCCGTCGAGGGCCTCGAGGTTGCGCACGCGGACTCTCGTGCCCTCGATCGAGACGATCTCGACTCGGTGGAGTCCGATCGGGTTCGGCCGGTCGGGAGAGCGGGTGCTGAAGACACCCTGCTCAGCGTTCAGCGGATCCCCGCGAGGGTGCACCCTCAGCACATCGCGCAGCGCCCGATCGAGCCAGGTCAGGACGATGATGTCGGCGCCGCGCTGGAGGTCACGGATCCCCTCGCTCACCATTTGCTCGAATACGAGCCAGGCCTCGGGCGATCCCTCGTTGCCCTGCTTCGGAGCCACGTGGCGTTCCACCAGTGGAGACTCGACCCATCCGATCGGGCGTAGGTTGTAGACAAGCTCGGGGAAGATATTCGGGGTGCCGCTTCGCGTGTACTGAGGCATAGGCTCTCCTGCGTTTCTGAAGGTCGTCTCGTACGCCCCTGAGTCGGTCCGGTCTTGGACGAATGTAACCGCGGGCGCGGCCGCGCCGCTCAGGTGCCCTGCGGTCCCCCCGCGCGAAGGTTGGCGCTCTCGAGCGGGATTCCATCGGTCTGGCGGCGCTCATGGGCCGCAAGGTCTCGGGCGAGTCGGTCCTCCCGACGCACCATCGCGAGGTCTCCCTGCCGCTCGAGCGCCTTCGCCGCCACGTGCTCGTGCTCGGCGCCTCGGGCTCGGGCAAGACCGAGACGCTCTTGCGCCTCCCCTGGGCGACGGCCCGGGTCTCCGACTGGGCGGTCTTCTTCCTCGACGCCAAGGGCGACGCGGACTATGCGCCGCTTCCACGCGCTGATGGCCGACACGGGCCGAGAG
>JACCTJ010000263.1 GCA_013812485.1 Thermoleophilaceae bacterium | reverse complement strand
TGCGGGTCCACTACGCGCAGGAGTTCCTGTGCGCGCTGCTGAACGAGCAGCCGATGGGGTTCTATCCGCCGGACGCGCTGGTGCACGAGGCGCAGCGGAGGGGGGTGGAGGTGTTGGCGCCGTGCGTCTCCTTGAGCGATGTGGAGTGCAGGGTCGAGGTGGTTCCCGGCTTGCCGCGGCCGGCGGGTCCTGTCGGCGGCCACACCTCCATGGAGGATGAGGGCATTGGATCCCGCCTCGCCGTGCGGATCGGGTTGGGGTACGTGGCGGGGGTGCGCGAGGAGGACGTGCGCGAGCTGGTGGCCGAGCGTGAGCGGGGTGGGGGGTTCGGCTCGGTTACCGAGCTCGCTGCACGCTGTGCCGCGCACGGGGATGCGCTCGAGCGCCTCGCGTGGGCGGGGGCGTGCGATTCGCTCGTCGCGGAGGCGAGCACGGGGGCGAGCGCGCACGGCGGCTTGTCGACCGCGGACTCGGCCGGCGCCGAGGGGAGCCTCCACGCCCGACGCCTCGCGCTGTGGCTGCTCGGCGTCTCGCCGGCCGCGAGCGCTACCGGCCCCAGGAGCGCGCACGGGACGCAGCTTGCGCTGCCGCTCGAGCCCGCGCCCGCGCCCGCGCTGCGAGAGATGACGCCGTGGGAGCGCATGCTGGCCGACTACGGCTCGACCAAGGTGACGCTGCGCGAGCACCCGCTCGAGCTGATGCGCGCCGACCTCCGCGAGGAGGTGGTCTCGAGCGCCGGCCTCGAACGCACTCGCGACGGCGCCCGGGTGACCGTGGCCGGGCTCGTCATGGCCCGCCAGCGCCCGGCCACCGCGCGCGGAGTGACCTTCATGCTGCTCGAGGACGAGCACGGCACGATCAACCTGATCGTCCCGCCGCCGGTCTACGAGCGCTGCCGCCTGGCCGTCCGGGCCGAGCCGCTGGTGATCGCCGACGGGAAGCTCGAGCGCCGCGAGGGGGTCACGAACATCCTCTGTGATGCGGTGCGCCGCCTCGAGCGCCCCGACCTGCCGCTCGGCGAGGTCCGCCACATCGAGCCGGGGCGGGTGTGGAGCTCGGAGGCGGGGGAGGGGAGGGATGTGCCGGAGCGGGTGGCGGCCGCGGGCGGCGGCGGCGGCGCCGACGACCTGCGCGCCGTCGCGCCGACGGGGCACTCGTTTGGGCGAAGAGGGCGGTGAGGTCTACCGCCCGGCGCGCACGTCGCTCATCTGCAACCACCACGCCAGGCCGAAGAGAGCGACCAGAGCTACGCCGAGCCTGACGTCCAGGAAGAAGGTCACGCCGGTGATCGCCAGCAGCACGATCGCCACGACCGGATGCACCACGCGCTCGGCCGGTGTCGCCACGCCGTGGGTCATGACGGGGATTCTGCCGGTGCCGCCCGTGAGTATCCGCCACATGGCCAAGCCGTCACTCTCGGCGCCGGCCGCGCCCGATCCCAGGGCGTAGCGGATGGGGAGCACGCTCATGAGCGTGTGAACGGCCGCTGCGCCGGCACCGATGACCAGCACCCGCACCGCCAGCTCCTCGGCCGGCCCCAGGGCGAGCGCGAGCACCGTGAGGCCGACTGCGGCGAGTGCGGACGCCAGCGGCCCCGCCGCGGCGACCCACGCTTCATGACGTCCTCGCCACACCGTGTCGGGCTCGTAGCTGCATTCACCGCCGGCGAAGGGCAGAAGACCCAAGACGACGCGAAGACGCCCGACCGAGAACCACAGCGGTCCGTCGTGATCTGCGCCGACCCTCACCTCGACCCGGCCGCGCGTGAGCGCGAGAGCCGCCGCGGCGTGCCCGAGCTCGTGCCACAGCACGAGCGGAGGCACCACCACCAGATTCAGCACGAGCAGAGCGATCAGAGGGAGACCGTTCATGGTGTCGACCACCAGCTCGATCAGGCTGTAGGCGAGGTCCACCAGACCCTCATCGGCCAGCTTTGCGGTCGAACTGAGTCAAACCCGCCCCCTCGGCATATTCTCGCCCCATGCCGGGTCGCATCACCGTCGGCACCTCGAGCTGGGCCGATCCCGGCTTCGTCGAGGACTGGTACCCCGACGGCCTCCCCGCCCGTGATCGCCTGCCCTGGTACGCCGAGCGCTTCGAGGCGGTCGAGCTCAACTCGAGCTTCTATGCGCTGCCACAGCGGAGCACGGTCGAGCGCTGGGCCAAGGTCACCCCGCCGGGCTTCACCTTCGACATAAAGCTCCACCGCCTGCTCTCGCGCCACTCGGCGTCGCTCGACTCGCTGCCGCCCGAGCTGCGCGACGGCGTCGAGACAAACGATCGTGGCCGCGTCAGGCTCACCGCGGAGCTCGAGGCCGAGCTGATCGACCGCCTACTCGCCGAGCTGGCGCCGCTGGCCGAGGCCGGCAAGCTCGGCGCCTTCCTGCTCCAGCTCACGCCGGGCTTTGCGCCCGACAAGCACGAGCTCGACGAGCTCACGGCGATGATCGAGCGGCTGGAGCCGTACGTGACCGCCGTGGAGCTGCGCCACCGCGGCTGGGTCGACGACGACCGCGTGGAGAACACGCTCGACTACCTCGAGGACCACGGAGCCGCGTTTGTGTGCGTCGACGCCCCGCCCGGCGACCACGTCCCGATCATGCCGCCTGTCGACGCGGTCACGAACGATCGCGTCGCCTACCTCCGCGCTCACGGTCGCAACACCGAGGGCTACATGAAGGGCAAGACCGTGGCCGAGCGTTTCGGCTGGGTCTACGCCGACGAGGAGCTCGAGGAGGTCGCGGGTCGGGTCCGTGGCCTGGCCGAGATGACCCAGGACGTGCGCACGATGTTCAACAACAATCGCTCCGCCGACGCGCCGACTGCGGCCCGGCGCTTCAGAGAGCTGCTCGGTCAGGACCCCGGCCCCCCGCCTCAGCCGGCGCAGGGCACGCTGCTCTGAGCGCTACCGTGCCGCCTCGCCCGCGCTGTAGCGGTTGGTGATCGGCAGCCGCCGGTCGCGGCCGAAGGCCTTCGTGGAGATCCTGATCCCCGGCGGCGCCTGGCGGCGCTTGTGCTCGGCCCCGTCGACCATGGCGATCACGCGCCCGACCTCCTCCCGCGGAAGGCCCCTGCGCTCGAGCTGCTCGACGTCGAGGTCCTCCTCGACGTAGCCGGCGAGAATGCGGTCGAGCCGGTCGTAGGGAGGCAGCGAATCCTCGTCGAGCTGGTCGGGGCGGAGCTCGGCGGTCGGAGGCCGAGTGACGATGTCGGGCGGGAGCAGCTCGCCGTCCGCCTGGCGTGCCCGCCAGTCGAGCAGCCGGTAGACCCAGCCCTTGAACAGGTCCTTGATCGGCCCGAAGCCGCCGGCCATGTCGCCGTAGAGGGTCGAGTAGCCGACCGAGAGCTCCGACTTGTTGCCGGTGACGAGCACGAGCCAGCCGAACTTGTTGGAGAGGGCCATGAGCAGATTGGCGCGGACGCGGGCCTGGAGGTTCTCCTCGGCGACGTCCGGCTCGCGGCCCTCGAACGGCTCGGCGAGCAGGTCCTCGTAGGCCCGAAACGGCCCCTCGATCTCGAGCTCGAGCAGGTGGACGCCGAGGTTTTCAGCGAGTCCCCTGGCGTCTTGTTGTGTTCCGTGGGAGGAATGGCGCGAGGGCATGACCACGCAGCGCACCCGCTCGGGCCCGAGGGCGTCGACGGCCAGCACCGCGACGAGCGCGGAGTCGACGCCGCCCGAGAGCCCGAGCACCACGCCGGGGAAGCCGTTCTTGTCGACGTAATCGCGCAGGCCGGTGACGAGCGCGGCGTGGAGCTCGGCCTCGGGAGCGAGCGGCTCGGCGAGCGGCCCGCCGATCTCGCGCGCCCCGCTCTCAGGCGCCACCTCGAGGCGACCGAGCCGCTCCACCTCCTCACCGCGGCGCCGCTCCCGCCGTACCGCCTCGCGGTGCGAGGCGTCGCGCAGCCGCTCCGCCGCGACTGCCCCGAGGTCGACGGTGCAGAGCAGGAGCTCCTCGTCGAACTGGGAGGCGCGAGCGAGCACCTCGCCGCGCTCGTCGATGACCGCGCTCATGCCGTCGAAGACGAGCTCGTCCTGGCCGCCGACGAGGTTGCAGAAGGCCACGGCCACGCGGCTGTCGCGCGCCCGCTGGGCCAGCATCTGCTCGCGCGCGCGAGGCTTGCCGGCATGGTAGGGCGAGGCCGAGAGGTTGACGATCAGTTGAGCGCCGGCGAGCGCCTCGGAGGTGGCCGGCGGCCCGGGCTCCCAGACGTCCTCGCACACCGTGAGTCCGATCGGCACGCCGTTCAGCTCAAGGATCGCCGGCCGCGTGCCGATCTGGAAGTAACGGTGCTCATCGAAGACTCCATAGTTGGGCAGGTACATCTTGCGGTAGGTGGCGACGAGCTGTCCGTCGGCGAGGACGGCGGCTGCGTTGTAGACGTCGTCCGCGCGCTCGGGGAACCCGACCACGGCGACGATCCCGGCGGTCTGCGCGGCCAGCTCCTCGAGGGTCCGCCGCGCGGCGTCGAGGAAGCCGGGCTTGAGCAGCAGATCCTCCGGCGGGTAGCCACACAGCGCGAGCTCCGGGAAGACGGCGAGCGCCGCGCCCCCCTCGCGCGCCCGGCCGGCCATGGAGGCGATCTTGGCGGCGTTGCGGTCGAGGTCGCCGACCGTCGCGTCGATCTGACCGAGGGCGAGACGAAGGGGCTGATTGCTCAGGCTCACGCAGGGGAGTATGCAGGCATGCCGCGCGACCGCATCTACACTCGGCGCATCGCTACGGAAGGCGACAGGCCGACGAGAGGACACCCCCCGGGGCGCTTCGCCAGGGCGCGCCGCGTCGCCGCGATCGCGCTCGCGCTGTGCGTCGGCGTGGCCGCGCCCGCCGCCGCCCAGCAGCTCTCAGCCGGCGCTGCGGCCAAGGCCCCGAAGGCCGACCGCGACGGCGACCGGGTCTTCGACGACCTCGAGCAACGCCTCGCGCCGCGCGCGCGCGACGAGCGCGTCGACGTGATCGTCACCCTCGAGAGCTCAGCCTCGGCCGCTCGGGTGAAAGATCTCGAGCGCCGCGTCGGGCCGCTCACGGTGCGTAACCGCTTCAGCGTCGTCGACGGCTTCGCCGCTCGCGCGAGCAAGGCGCAGGTGGCCGAGCTGGCGCAGCGCCCCGGAGTCGTCACGGTCGAGTCCGACGGCCGCGTCCGCGCGCTCAACCAGTCCGGCTCGCAGGCCTTTGGGGTGACCCGCGCGCGGCTCGACAACTCGTCGCTCGACGGTAACCGCGACGGCAGCCCGGCGAGGTACTCGGCCCGGGACATGGTCGCGGCCGTCCTCGACACCGGCATCGATGCGCGCCACCGCGATCTCGACGAGGGCAAGGTCCTCGCCTTCGCCAACTGCGCGGGTGGTCGCTGCGCCCGGCGCAGGGCGTTCGACGGTAACGGCCACGGCACTCATGTCTCGGCCACGCTCGCGGGCGAGGGTGACGCCCTGCCCGATCGCCGCAACCGAGGCGTGGCACCGGCGGCCGCCCTCGTCGGCGTGAAGGTGCTCGGCGCGGACGGAACCGCCGCGGAACGCAACGTCATCGCCGGCGTCGGCTGGGTGGTGGCCAACCGCAGGCGCTACGGCATCGAGGCGATCAACATGTCGCTCGGCGGTTACGGGTGCTCGAGCGGGACGGACGCCATGTCGAGGGCGGCGAACCGCGCAGCGGCGGCAGGGCTGGTCGTGGTGGCGGCCGCGGGCAACGCCGGGCCCGAGCGCTGCACGATCAACGCGCCTGCGGCCGCCTCCGGAGCGCTGGCGGTCGGCTCGATGGCCGATCCGGCCCACGGCGGCTTCCTGGCGAGCTGGAACTCCGGACGGGGACAGTTCGGGCGCCGGATCAAGCCCGACGTCATGGGCCCGGGGACCGGCGTGATCTCGGCCCGTTCCGGCAGCCGGACCGGCTACGTCACCAAGGCCGGCACGAGCACGGCGTCTCCCTTCGTCGCCGGGGTGGCGCTGCTCATGCGCGACGCCAACCCGGGGATCCCGGCCGCGACGATTCGCTCAAGGCTCAAGGCGACGGCGTTCGACTGGGGTCCCGCCGGCCCGGACATCGACTTCGGCTGGGGCCGGCTGAACGCGTACGCCGCTCTTCGGTCGGCCGGCGCGCGCCGCCTCGCGAGCCCGCCTGTCCCGCCGGATCATCGTCTCTTCGAGGGCCGCTTCGCCGCCAGGAACGAGGTCCGTAACTTTCCGCTCGAGGTGCGCAACCGCTGTACGCCGATCGCCGCCGGTCTCGTCACCGTGCCCTGGAACGGCTATAACGTGAGCGGCGACTACGACTTCGACGTGCGGCTGTTCGACCCGGCGGGCAACGAGGTCGAGAAGGGCACAGGCCTCTCCGACGAGCGCCAGGATGACATCTCGCACCTCCCGGGCCGGCTCGGCACCTACCGGCTCGAGGTCAGCTCCTACAAGGGCACGGGGAACTTCTTCGCCGACGTCTCTGCCGGCCTCTCGCCGAGCGCCGGCGCGCCCGCGCGCTGCAGCGCCCCGTAGGGACCTCCGCGCCCCTTAGGCGCTCGCGCGGCTGCGCCCGGCCTTCTTCTTCGCACCGACCCCGGCGGCCTCCACGAGGTCGCTGATCGCCGCCCGCAGGTCGCCGGCCAGGTCGTCGAGGTCCGCCATGGCGTCCCAGTCGCCGGTCAGACCGAAGGCTATGCGGCCGTTGTAGCTCATGATGGCCACGCCGACGCCCTGCCCGGGCGCGAGCGGCACCATCGGCACGAAGTCGATCATCTCGCGCCCCAGCAGGTACAGGGGCAGCTGGGGCCCCGGCACGTTGGTCACCACGAGGTTGAAGAGCCGACCGCGCGTGGCCAGGCGCGCGGCCTGGCTCATGATCGTCGGCGAGGCGAACCCCGACAGCTCGGTCAGCGCCTTTGCGCCGACCGCCTGACCGCCTTGCTTGAGGCCGATCATGGCCTCCGAGATCAGATCGAAGCAGGTGGTCGGCTCCCGAGCCCAGACGGGCAGCGGCGCCATCATTCCCGCGACCTGATTGCCGGTGACGCCGGGGCCGTGCTCGTCGCGCACGCTGACCGGGATGAAGGCGCGCAGCTCGAGCCCCTCGGTCGAGATGCCCCGGTGGTAGAGGTGGCGCCCGAGCGCGAGGGTGACGACGGTGAGCATCACGTCGTTCACGGTGCCGCCGAGCTCGTCCTTGAGAGCCTTGACCTCGGGCAGGTCCCAGCGGACCCAGGCGAAGCGGCGGTGCGGGCCGATCTCCACGTTGTAGGGGCTGGAGGGAGCGGGGCGGATGCTCGAGGAGACGAACGAGCCGAGCCCGACGGCGCTCGCGGCCAGCCCTCCGAGCACGCGCCGGGGGTGGCGCACCGCCCCGCCGGCGGCGCGGACGGCCTCGAGCGGGCCGCCGAGCCGCTCGACCAGCGCTTCGCCGAGCAGCTGGGCCCCCGAGGGCATGGGGCGGGCAAGCCACCGCGCCCCGCGCTCGGGCGGGACCACCGGCTCGGGCTGGGTGTCGAAGAGCACGGTCATCAGGTCGACGCCGGCGATGCCGTCGACGAGCGCATGGTGGGTCTTCGAGAGCACCGCGAAGCGCTCTCCGCCGTCGCCGTCCTCGAGTCCCTCCACGAGCCAGATCTCCCACAGCGGCTTGTCGAGGTCGAGCGGCTGGGCGAACACCCGCCCGGCCAGCGCGCGCAGCTGGTCCTCGTCCCCCGGCTCCGGCAGCGCGGTGTGGCGGACGTGGTAGCGAATGTTCAGGTGAGGGTCGTCCACCCAGCGCGGACGCCCCTGGCCGAGCGGTACGAAGGCCACCCGCTGGCGGTAGCGCGGAACGAGGTGGAGGCGCTCGTCGACCGACTGGACGAGCTCCTCGTAGGGCGGCGGGGCGCCCTCGAAGGTCAGGGCCGCAGCCACGTGCATGTGCGCCGAGCCGTCCTCGATGTGCAGGAACGAGGCGTCGAGCCCCGTCAGCCGGTCCTTGTTCACAATGCTCTCGCTTTCCCTCGGCGGGCGTCGGCCGGGCAATACGCTTGACGGCCGTGTACGCCGACTCCGCCCTACGACCGTGGTTCGATGCCCTCCGTTCCAGCCTACCCGAGCTGAGGCTCTTCGACGCGCACACCCACACGGGCGCGCACGACCCCGACGGGTTCACCTGCTCGGTGTACGAGCTCACCGAGGCCCTCGAGCTCGCGGACGCGCGCGGGGTCCAGTTCTCCATGCACGAGCCCGACGGCTACCCCGCCGCGAACGACCGCGTGCTCGCCGAGGCCGCCGCCTCCGGAGGCACGCTGGTGCCCTTCTGCCGGCTCGACCCTGGGCGGGAGCCCGTCGCCGAGGCCGAGCGCTGCCTCGCCGCCGGGGCCCGCGGGCTCAAGCTCCACCCTCGCGCCGAGGGCTTCGCGCTCGCCGATCCCTCGGTCGAGCCGATCTTCGCCCTGGCCGACGAGCGGCGCCTGCCCGTCCTCATCCACGCCGGCCGGGGGATCCCCGCGCTCGGGCGCCACGTGCTCACGCTCTCCGAGCGCTTTCCGCACGCGCGGCCGATCCTCGCCCACGCCGGCATCTGCGACCTCGCCTGGATCTGGCGCCGCCTCGAAGACCACCCCAACCTGTTCTTCGATACGGCGTGGTGGAGCCCGGTCGACCTGCTCAGCCTGTTCGCGCTCGTCCCGCCGGGACGGATCCTGTGGGCGAGCGACGCCCCGTACGGGACGCCTGTCCAGTCGGCGGTGCTCGCGCTGCGCTGCGCGCTCGAGGCCGGTCTCTCTCCCGAGCAGGTCGCGTGCGTGGCCGGCGGCCAGATCGAGCGGCTGCTGGCGGGAGAGGAGCCGCTCGAGGTGGGGCCCGCCCCGGGGACCGAGCGCATGGAGGGCGACCTGCTGCTCGACCGCGTCCACACCGCGCTCATCAACGCGCACGGCCGGATCATGGGCGGCGAGGAGGGCGATGGCGGGGTGGCGCTCGCGCGCCTGGCCTGCGAGGTGGGGGAGGAGTCCCCCCAGGCGCCGGTCTGCCGTTCGGTGCTGGCCCTGCTCGACCGCTTCGAGCGCCACGCCGCCGCCACGAGCGACGCCAACGCGCCCGGGAAGCTCCCCGGCGCGCGATTCCCGGGCCTCCACCTCCTCGTCGTCGCCGCGGCGGTTGCGCGGACCCCGAGCGTCTCGCTGCCGCCCGAGCCGGAGATCGTGGCCGCGGGCGAGCGCTCGCCCTGAGCCGGCGCGTCGCCCGGCGCCGTTGACCCGCCGCCAGCGGCCGTGCAGCGCTCAGGTGGCGCAACTCCGCGCCGACACGGGGGTTAGGATGGCTCGAGAACTTCAATTTCGGCCTGCCGAGCCGCCGGTGTCCGCGCCGGTGGACGGGGGAACCACTGGTCTGCGCACGTCGCGGGCCGAGGGGCGAATCGGCCGGTGTTCCGGCCTTAGCGGGGTGTAATGAGCCCTGCGAGCCCGTCAGCTAACCCCGTAGGCGAAACCGGGAAGGACGACCGTTGACGGAGAGAGCTGATGCCCACCGATTCGCGCGCGCGCTGCGAGCGGCGCTGCTCGCGTGTCTGGCGCTCGCGTTGGCGGGCCCGGGGTTCGCGTCCGCCGCGGGCACGGATGACGGGCGCCCTCGAGCTTCGGCTGCGCGCGAAGGCAGCGGCCTCGCGGGGGCTGAGGGTGCCTCGCGAGCGGGTCGCGCGGCCGAGTCGGCGGAGGAGGAGGGCTCCGAGCGCGAGCGCGGGCCGGAGGAGCCGTCCCGCGAGTCCGAGGCGGAGCCGCAGTCCGACGACGAGTCGGCGAGCGAGGCCCGCGAGGGATCCGGGCCCGCCGCTCTGGCGGACCGGGACTCGAGCGCGCTGCGCGATTCGATTCGCCGCAACGTCAGGTCCGCCACAGAGGGCATCGGGGACTCCGTCCGCCGCAACGTCAGGTCCGCCACGGAGGGCATCGGGGACTCCGTCCGCCGCAACGTTGAGTCGCGCTCTAAGGGCATCGAGCGTCGGGTCCGTGACGGCGGCGGCGAGTCCGGCCGCACGTCGGGGGATGGAGGGCGCGACGAGGCTCCACGAGACGGGGCCGGCGACGGCGACGCGTCGAGGGTCTCGGTGTTGGCCGATGGGTCGATCAACCTCGACGGTCGCGACAACCGTCAGATCTACCTCGGGCGCACGGCGACCGTCAGAGGCGTCGTGCCGTCGCAGCGTCCCGGTCGCGAGGTCGCGCTCGAGGCCTTCAGCGGGGGACGTTGGGTCAAGGTCGACCGGGACATCACCGACGAGAACGGCCGGTTCTCGATGACCTGGAAGCCGGGATACGCCGGCCACCGCTACGTACGCGTGCGCCGCACCAATCCGGCATCGACGGAGGCGCCGAGCGGTATCCGCACGCTTTACGTCTACCGCAAGCGCGTTGCCTCCTGGTACGGACCGGGCTTCTACGGTAACCGCACCGCGTGCGGACAGACCTTCACGAGCCGGCTGATGGGGGTCGCGCACCGGTCGCTGTCCTGCGGCTACAAGGTGACGATCCGCTACAACGGCCGCTACAGGACCGTGCCGGTCGTCGACCGCGGGCCCTACGCCCGCGGGCGTGACTTCGACCTCACGGAGGCGTTGCGCAACTACCTCGGCTTCGACGGGGTGGACACGGTCCGGGCGACGGCCTGAGGTCCACGGATGCCGCGGACGGGGTTATGGCCAGGCGCCGAGACCCCGCGGCCACGAATCTCAGCCGGCTTGGCGTACCGGCCGCAGGAGGACCTCGTTGACGTCGACGTGTGGCGGCTGCGATAGCGCGTACATGACCGCACGCGCGACGTCGGCGTCCTCGAGCGCGTTCTTCGGGCGGTTATCGAAGAAAGGCGTATCGACCATGCCCGGGCTGATCAGGGTGACGCGGATGTCGGTCTCGGGCATGTCGTTGCGGATCTCTTGGCGCAGCCCCTCCGCCATGGCGCCGACCGCGAACTTCGTGGCCGAGTAGAGCGAGCCCGGCAGCGGGCGACGACCGGCCACCGACCCGGTGATCACGAAGTGTCCGCCGCCCGCGTCGCGGAGGTGGGGGAGGGAGGCGCGGATCGTCAGGGCGACGCCCAGCACGTTGGTCTCCACCATTGTGCGCCAGTGCTCGACCGACTCCTCCAGGAACCCGCGGCCCGCACCCATCCCAGCGTTGGCGAACACCGCGTCGAGGCGCCCGAAGCCCTCGCGGGCGGTAGCGACCAGAGTTTCCTGGTCCTCGAAGCGGCTCACGTCGCACTGGCGCGCGAGCGCTTGCTCTTCGCCGCCCAGTTCGT
>JACCTJ010000235.1 GCA_013812485.1 Thermoleophilaceae bacterium | reverse complement strand
CGCGCGACTGGATGACCGATCCCGAGGCACGGCCGCACGGCGGCGAGAGCCTGGTGGCGTTCTCCGGGCGCATCGCGCGCTGGCTCGATGGGCAGTCGCTCGAGGACGGGCGCGCGTTCGCGATCACGCACGGCGGCGTCGTGAAGGCGGCGCTCGTGCACGCCTTGGCCGCACCGCTCACCGCCTTCTGGCAGCTCGACGCCACCCCGCTCTGCGTCACCGAGCTGCACGCGCGCCACGGGCGCTGGACCGTCAGGCGGATGAACTGCGGAGCGCCGGCGTGAGCGCCGCCGCGCTCGTCGGCGGGTGGACGGCCGACCTCCTCTTGGGCGACCCCCGCCGCTGGCATCCCGTCGCCTGCTTCGGGCGCTGCGCCCAGGCGCTCGAAAGGGCGATCTACGCTCCGACGCGCCGGCGCGGCGCGGCCTACGCAGCGGCGCTCGTCGGCTTCGCCACTTTCCTCGCCGAGCTCGCGGCCCGCGCGGCCGAGCGCGCCGGGCTGGGGCGCGGAGCCGTGCTCGCGGCCGTGATCTGGACGGCGCTCGGGGGTCGCTCGCTCAGGCGCGAGGCGCTCGGACTCGCGACGCAGCTCGAGCGCGGGGACCTCGCGGGCGCTCGTGCGGCTCTGCCCGCGCTCGTCGGGCGCGACCCCGACTCGCTCGACGCGGCCGGAATCTGCCGGGCGGCGGTCGAGTCGGTCGCCGACAACACGAGCGACGCCGTGGTCGGCGCGCTCCTCTGGGGTGCGCTCGCCGGCCCGGCCGGGGTCGCCGCCTACCGCGCGGCGAACACGCTCGACGCCATGGTCGGCAACCGCAGCCCCCGCTACCTCGCGTTCGGCTGGGCGGCGGCCGGGCTCGACGACCTGATGGGTTGGCCCGCGGCGCGCGGGACCGCCGCGCTCACCACGCTGTGCGCGCCGATCGTCGGCGGATCGCCGCGCCGGGCGTGGTCGACCCTCCGCCGCGACGGCGCCGCCCACCCGAGCCCGAACGCCGGGCGCATGGAGGCCGCCTTCGCGGGCGCGCTCGGCCTGCGCCTCGGCGGGCCGCTCGCCTACGCCGGTCGTCCCGAGCAACGGCCGCTCCTCGGCTCGGGCGGGCGGACGCCGACGGCCCGGGACGTGCGTCGCGCCACGCGCCTCTCGCTCGCCGTCGGCGCGGTCGCCGCCGGCCTCTGCACGGCGGGGCTCGCCTGGAGGGCGGGGCGATGAGGGGCGCGCTGCTCGTCTGCGGAACCCACTCCGACGCCGGCAAGTCGGTCGTCGCCGCCGGGATCTGCCGCTGGCTGCGGCGGTCGGGGGTCCGCGTCGCTCCCTTCAAGGCCCAGAACATGGCGCTCAACTCCGTGGTGGCTGCGGACGGCAGCGAGGTCGGGCGCGCGCAGGCGGTGCAGGCCGCGGCCGCCGGGCTCGAGCCCGAAGCCGCGATGAACCCGGTGCTGATCAAGCCCTCCGGCGAGCGCCACAGCCAGGTCGTCGTCATGGGCCGTCCCTACGCTGACGCGGACGCGCGCTCCTACCAGGCGCTCAAGGGCGAGCTGCGGCCGATCGTCGCGGCTGCGCTCGCCGACCTGCGCGCGCGCTTCGATGTCGTGATCTGCGAAGGCGCGGGGAGCCCCGCGGAGGTCAACCTGCGCGACGGGGACCTGACCAACATGGGGCTCGCGCGCGCGGCCGGGCTACCCGTGCTCGTGGTCGGCGACATCGACCGCGGGGGCGTACTCGCCTCGCTGTTCGGCACGCTCGCGCTGCTCGAGCCGGCCGACCAGGAGCACCTCGCCGGCTTCGTTGTCAACAAGTTCCGCGGCGACCGGGCCATCCTCGCCCCCGGCCTCGCGCAGCTCGAGGAGCTGACCGGCCGCACGACGCTCGGCGTCCTGCCGTGGATCGAGGATCTGTGGATGGACGTCGAGGACTCGCTCGCGCTCGAGGCGCCGCGGCCAGAGGCGCCGGCGGGCGGCGACACGCTGGACGTGGCCGTGCTGCGGCTGCGCTGGATGAGCAACTTCACAGACCTCGACGCGCTCGCCGCCGAGCCGGGCGTGCGCGTCCGCTTCACCCGCTCGGCCGCCGACGTCGAGCGTGCCGACCTGCTCGTCGTTCCGGGGACCAAGGCCACGGTCGACGACCTCGCCCGGCTGCGGGGTGCGGGCCTCGACCGGGCGATCGCCGCACGGGCGGGCGCCGGCGCGCCGATCCTCGCCATCTGCGGCGGCTACCAGCTGATCGGGGAGCGGATCGACGACGAGGTCGAGTCGGGCCGCGGCGTGGTCGAAGGGCTCGGTCTCCTGCCCGTGACCACGACCTTTGCGAGCGACAAGCTCCTGCGCCGCCGCGCCGGCCGCTGCCCGTGGCTCGACACCGCGGCCTCGGGCTACGAGATCCGCCACGGGCACGTCGCCCGCGCGGGCGGCGACCCGCTGCTCGTCGCCGACGACGGTGAGCCCGACGGTTGTCGGTTGGGGAGCGTGCTCGGGACCTCGTGGCACGGCGCGCTCGAGCACGACGCCTGGCGGCGCGCGCTGCTCGTCGAGGTGGCGGCCGCGTGTGGGCGGAGCTTCACGCCCGGCGCCACCTCCTTCGCGCGGGCGCGCGAAGCGCGCCTCGATGCCCTCGGCGACCTCGTCGCCGATCACCTCGACACCGCGCGCCTCGGCGAGCTCATCGAGGGCGGCCCGCCGGCCGACCTGCCCACGATCCGGACGGAGGTGCGCCCGTGCTGCGCTTCGTGACCACCGCGGACACCGAGATCCTCGCGACCGCCGCCGCCGTCGAGCGGCTGCCGGACGGCTTCCCCGAGGTCCGCTGCGCCAACCCGTCCGCGGTGAGCGATCAGGAGGCGCTCGTCGAGGATTTGCTCGACGGCGCCCGCGTCGTCCTGTGCCGGATCCTCGGTGGACGCCGCGGCTGGCCTGAGGGCTTCGACGCGCTGCGTGCGCGCTGTGCCGAACGCGGCGTCGCGCTCCTGGCGCTCGGCGGGGAGGCCGAGCCGGACGCCGAGCTGACCGGGCTCTCGCTCGCCTCCGCCGGGGCCGTGGCGCAGGCGGGCGAGTACCTCCGCCATGGCGACGTCGACAACGTCGAGCAGCTGCTGCGCTTCCTCGCCGACACCTTCCTGCTCGAGGGCCACGGCTTCGCGCCGCCGCGCGAGGTCGCAGACCTCGGCGTCTACGTGCCCGGCGAGGGCGACGTGCCGCTCGAGCGCGCCCTCGCGCGCCGGGACCCGAGCCGTCCGACCGTGGCTCTCTGCTTCTACCGCTCGCATCGCCTGACCGGCAACACCGCCTGGGTGGACGCGCTCTGCGCCGAGCTCGAGCAGGCGGGCGCCAACGCGCTCGCGGTCTGGAGCTACACCCTCCGGCGCGATCCCGACGGTCGGGTGCCGGCGTTGGCGCTGCTCGAGGGCCACGTCGACGCCCTGCTCGTCACCATGCTCGCCACCGGCGGCTCGGGCGCGGCCGACAACGCGCCCGAGACGGGGGAGGGCGTGGGGGAGGCGTGGCAGAACTGGGACGCCTCGGCGCTCGCCTCGCTTGACGTCCCGGTGATCCAGGCCGTCTGCGCGACGGCCTCGCGGGCGGCCTGGCAGGCCTCCGACTCCGGGCTCCAGCCGCTCGACGCCGCCACCCAGGTGGCGATTCCGGAGTTCGACGGGCGGCTGCTGGGCGGGGTCGTCTCCTTCAAGGAGCGCGAAACCGGGGACACGCCGGTCGGCGTGGCGGTGCCGCGCTACGTTCCCGACCGCGAGCGCTGCGCGCGCGTGGCACGGCTCGCGGTGCGAAGCGCCCGCCTGCGCCGCGTGCCCGCCGAGGAGCGACGCGTCGCCGTGCTCCTGACGAGCTTTCCGACCAAGCACGCGCGCGTCGGCATGGCCGTCGGGCTCGACACCCCGGCGAGCGCGCTGGGCCTGCTCGATGCGCTGCACGCCGACGGGATGCGCGTCGAGCGCCCCTTCGCGCACGGCGACGAGCTGATGCACGCGCTCATCTCCTCGGGCGGCCACGACGCTGAGTTCCTCACCGACGCGCAGCTAGCCGAGGCCCCCCTCCGGCTTCCCGTCGACCTCTACCGGCGCTGGTACGCGGAGCTGCCGGCCGCGTTGCGCGAGTCGATCGAGGCGCGCTGGGGCCCACCGCCGGGCGACGCCTACGTGGACGGCGACGACTTCGTGATCGCGGGGCTCGAGCTCGGCGATGTGCTCATCGCCATCCAGCCGCCGCGCGGCTACGGCGACGATCCGGTCGGCATCTACCACGACCCCGAGCTTCCGCCGACCCACCACTACCTCGCCTGCTACTGGTGGATCGACCGCGTCTGGGGCGCCGACGCGATCGTCCATCTCGGCAAGCACGGGACGCTCGAATGGCTGCCCGGCAAGATGCTCGCGCTCTCGGAGGCGTGCGCGCCCGACGCCGCGCTCGGCGACATTCCCCTCGTCTACCCCTTCGTGGTCAACGATCCCGGCGAGGGGGTGCAGGCCAAGCGCCGCGCGCACGCCGTGATCGTCGACCACCTCGTCCCCCCGATGATGCGCGCGGAGAGCTACGACGAGCTCGCCGAGCTCGAGCGGCTGCTCGACGAGTACGCCCGACTCGAGGTGCTCGACCCGCCGAAGCTGCCGGCGC
>JACCTJ010000227.1 GCA_013812485.1 Thermoleophilaceae bacterium | reverse complement strand
TCACCGGCATCCGTCGCTACGTGATGGTCAGCGCCATGGGCGCGGGGGACCCCGAGGCCGGAGGCGAGCAGATGCGGCCCTACCTCGAGGCCAAGGCCGAGGCCGATCAGGTGCTGGCCCGCAGCGGCCTCGACTTCACCATCGTCCGGCCGGGAGGTCTGACCGACGAGCCGGGGACCGGACGCGTAGCCGCGGGCCCGGATGTCGAGCGCGGCGAGGTCCCGCGCGAGGACGTGGCCGCCGTGCTGCTGGCGACGCTCGACGCCGGCGAGACCACGACCGGTAAGACGTTCAACGTGATCGGCGGCGAGACGCCGATCGACGAGGCGATGCGGTTGCTCTGAGCGACCGGCTCGGCCTCAGCCTGGAAACGCCATCAGGAGCGGTGGTCCGGCTCAGTCCTCCGAGGCGCGCCAGCAGAGGACCCGTTCGGGGCGCAGCCGTAGGAACGGCCCGTCCGGCGGGTCGTTGACGTAGTGGGGGTACTTGGCCTGCAGCCCCGTGAGCGCGGACTGCACCGTCCCCGCCTCGACGAATCCACCGACGCCATCACCTGAACCCACGCGAGGCGTGTCCAATCGTCCTCGTAGTGGTCTGCGCAGAGCGCGGCCCGAGGGCGGCGGCGCAGATAGCGCACTCGCGCGACCTGATCGGGCGGCTTGCGCTTGGGCTTCTGGTCGATCGCGGTCCACAGCTCCTCGCCGGCGACGGCGAAGGTGACCGGGAGCACACGGGGGCGGTCCTGATCGTCGAGGTAGGAGAGGTGGCCGACCGGAGCGTGCGCGAGCAGATCGCGCGCCCAGCCCGGCAACTCGCGCAGGTCTGCCGCCATAGCTCTGCGAGGATAGGCGCCCCCTCAAACAGGAGAGAGCGCTGCAATGGATGTAGGAATCGGTCTTCCCAACGCAGTACCCGGGCTCGACGGGCGGCTCGTCATGGATTGGGCCAGGAGCGCCGAGGAGCGCGGCTTCTCGACCCTTGGCACGATCGACCGCGTCCTGTTTCCGAACTACGAGTCGCTGATCGTGCTAGCCGCGGCGGCGGCCGTGACCGAGCGGATCCGCCTCATGACCGACATCCTCATCTCCCCGCTGCGCAACAACACGCCAGTGCTGGCCAAGCAGGCGGCCAGCCTCGACAACATCTCCGGCGGGCGCCTCGTGCTGGGGCTCGCGCCGGGCGTCCGCGACGACGACTACAAGGTCAGCGGCGTCGACTTCGCCGCGCGCGGGCGCATCCTCGACGAGCAGCTCGCGGAGATGACGCGCCTGTGGGCGGGAGAATCCGTCAATGGGCTCGGTGGCGTAGGGCCCGAGACCGCGCGCGCGGGCGGGCCGGAGGTCATGATCGGGGGCGCTATCAAGGCCGCCTACCGCCGTGCCGCCCGGTACGGCAGCGGCTGGACCATGGGGGGCGGCACGCCCGACCAGATGCGCGAGGGCCGTGAGGCGCTCGACTCCGCGGTCGGAGGCGGGCCGCGACGGACGGGCGAAGGCGTCGGTGCTGACCTACTTCTCCCTCGGGCCGAACGCCAAGGAGACCGCGCACGACTACATCCTCACGTACTACGGCGCGATGGGCGACGACGTCGCGAACATGATCGCCGACAGCGTGGCGGTCGACGAGGAAACCGTGGCGGGATATGCCCAAGCGTTCGAGGACGCGGGCGCCGACGAGCTGGTCTACTTTCCGTGCTCGACAGACCCGGAGCAGGTCGAGGCGCTCGCGGGAGCGGTGGGCGACCGGCTGTAGCGGCCACGCCGGTCCAGCCCGGATGCGTCCGCAGATCGGAGGTCCGCGCGCGACGGTACTGATCCCGACCCACGACCACGGTCGGCTCATCCGGCACGCGGTGCGCAGCGCGCTGAGCCAGACCGTGGAGGAGATCGAGGTCCTCATCGTCGGCGATGGCGCCTCTCCGGAGACTCGTGAGGCCGCCACCGAACTGGGTGAACACGAGCGGGTTCGCTTCTTCGATAACCCCAAGGGTCCCCGGCACGGTGAAGTCCATCGCCACGCTGCCCTGGCCGACGCCAGGGGTGAGATCGTCTGCTACCTCTCGGACGACGACCTCTGGATGCCGAGCCACGTCGAGTCGATGCTCGAGCTGCTCAGCGAGGCAGACTTCGCGAGCTCTCCGACGATGCGGTTCCGCGCCCGCGGCGAGGCCGATCTGCTGCTCGCCGATCTGGGCTCTCCTCGCGACCGCGAAATGCTCCTGTCGGGGCGAAACCGCGTGCCGCTGTCCGGGGGCGCACACACGCTCGCGTTCTATCGGCGCCTTCCTTTCGGCTGGCGCACGACACCCGAGGGCACCCCGACGGACCTCTACATGTGGCAGCAGCTTCTGGAGGATCCCACCTGCCGCGCCCACAGCGCCAAGCGACCCTCCGTACTCAACTTTCCGGCGCCCGAGCGCCGCGGGTGGACCTTGAGTGAGCGCGGCGAGGAGCTGGAGGAGTATGCGGCCAAGGCGAACAATCCGGCCTGGCGAGCGCAGACGGAGCTCGACCTGCTGGCGGACGAGGTGCACGTTCAGGCACACCAGCTGGCCGATGAGGCCGACCTCCGCCGGTCCGCGGAGAAGACCGTTCGCCAGCAGGAGCGCACGATCGAGGGGCTCCGGCTCGAGGGACGCGGGCTTCGTCTCGGGCTGCGAGAGATCAAGCGAGGAAGGGCCTACCGCGCGGCGCGCGCGGCGAGCCGGCTCGCCTGGTTTCTGCGGCGAGGGTCTCGAGGCCCCGCGGCGGGCTTGCGCGGCGAGGCGGCGGCCCGAACGTCGGACGGCACCGGTGAACCGGAGACGAGCGACGCCCGGCCTCAGCGGTGAGCTCGGCGTGCCAGCCGGCTGACCGCCGGCATCCCGGAGTCGATCACTCGTAGGAGGCCGTCTCAGCCGTCGCGAAGGGTCCAGTCGAAGGGGATCTCGCCCGAGTGCGGATCGATGCGGTACTTGTCGGGATGCGCGGGATCGAAGGCCCGGGTTGGGAAGTTGAGGATGAACACGTCGGTCTCGCCGGTGTTCTGGTCCGCGTGCCACACGCCGGGGGGATCCTCAAAAGGCCAGCGGTGATGTCGTCGAAGCTGTGTACCTCGTAGCGCTCGAAGGTCGGCGAGTCGACGCGCCCGTCGTAGAGGACGATTCGGACCGTACCGCTCTCCACGAGGTAGCGGTCGGCCTGAAGCTTGTGCATCCCCCAGCCCTTGATCCTCCCCGGACGGATGGAGATCCGATAGGCGTGGACGACAGGCTCTTGCCAGAAGGGGTGCGTGACGTTCACCACCTCGGTCAGTGAGCCGCGATGATCGACGTGAGGGGAGAGGCGCACGTGCTCGACGCCCTCGATCGCCGGCTCGCCGCGCTCCCTGCCGGCGTACACGGTCGGGGCGTCCCGGGGTGCGTGCGGTCGCACCTCCAGCTCGGTCTCGTCGGCGGGCGCGCTCAGCGCGTGGGCGGGCTCGGCGGCAGCCACGGCCGGCAGTCTAGACCGGGGGCCCGGGCCCCCCGGTGCGCGCCGCCCCGACTGCTAGTTTCGGTCCAGGTGCCCGAGTTCCGCGTCAACCCCGCCTACACGGCGGTAGCCGACCAACCCAATGCCCGCGACGGCATCGCCGAGGGCATCCGCGCGGACGAGCGCTTCCAGACCCTGCTCGGGGTCACCGGCTCGGGGAAGACCGCGACCATGGCCTTCGCCATGGAGAAGATCCAGCGGCCCGCGCTGGTCATCGCCCACAACAAGACGCTCGCGGCGCAGCTCTGCAACGAGTTTCGCGAGTTCCTGCCCGACAACGCGGTCGAGTACTTCGTCTCCTACTACGACTACTTCCAGCCCGAGGCCTACGTCCCCCACCAGGACCTCTACATCGAGAAGGACTCCTCGATCAACGAGGAGATCGACCGCCTCCGCCACGCAGCCACGAGCGCCCTGTTCGCCCGCCGCGACGTCGTCGTCGTGGCCAGCGTCTCGTGCATCTACGGCATGGGCTCGCCCGAGAAGTACGACGCCCAGACCCTGACCATCGCCCGCGGCGAGGACCTCGACCGCGACGGCGCGCTGCGCAAGCTCGTCGGCATGCAGTACTCGCGCAACGACACGGCGCTCGGGCGCGGCACCTTCCGCGTGCGCGGCGACACGCTCGAGGTCTTTCCGGCCTACGCCGAGTCGGCCTACCGCGCCTCGTTCTTCGGGGACGAGGTCGAGTCGGTCCAGCACTTCGATCCCCTCACCGGGGAGATCTACGACGAGCTCGAGCACGCGACGGTGTGGCCGGCCACCCACTACGCCACCGACCGCGAGACCGTCGACCGCGCGGTCGGGGAGATCCGCGACGAGCTCGAGCTGCGCACCAAGGAGCTCGAGGCCCAGGGCAAGCTGCTCGAGTCCCACCGCCTGCGCCAGCGCACCCAGTTCGACATGGAGATGCTGCGCGAGCTCGGCTACTGCAACGGGATCGAGAACTACTCGCGGATCCTCGACGGTCGTGAGCCGGGCTCGCGTCCCTTCTGCCTGCTCGACTTCTTTCCCGATGACTTCGTCTGCTTCATCGACGAGTCGCACCAGACCGTGCCCCAGATCGGAGGCATGTTCGAGGGCGACCGCTCGCGCAAGCAGACCCTCGTGGACTACGGCTTCCGCCTCCCGAGCGCGATGGACAACCGCCCGCAGACCTTCGACGAGTTCCTGACCCGCGTGCCGCAGACGGTCTTCGTCTCGGCCACCCCCGGGGAGTTCGAGCGCAACCACTCCTCGCGGACGCTGGAGCAGATCGTGCGTCCCACCGGCGTAGTGGATCCCGAGGTCGAGGTTCGCGCGACAAAGAACCAGATCGACGACCTCATGAACGAGCTGCGCGGCCGCACGGAGGTCGGCGAGCGCGCGCTCGTGACCACACTGACCAAGAAGATGGCCGAGGATCTGACCGACTACCTGCTCGAGTACGGCTTCAAGGTCCGCTATCTGCACTCCGAGGTCGACACGCTCGAGCGGATCCAGATCATCCGCCAGCTGCGGCTCGGCGAGTTCGACGTACTCGTGGGGGTCAACCTCCTGCGCGAGGGCCTCGATCTGCCCGAGGTCTCGCTCGTGGCCATCGTCGACGCCGATAAGGAGGGCTTCCTCCGCGGCGAGACCTCGCTGATCCAGACCATCGGCCGCGCCGCCCGCAACATCCACGGCCGGGTGCTCATGTACGCCGACAAGGAATCGCGGGCGATGCGCCGCGCCATCGACGAGACCGATCGTCGTCGCGCCATCCAGGTCGCCTACAACGAAGAGCGCGGGATCACTCCCGAGACGGTCCGCAAGGCGATCTCCGACATCGGCGACTTCCTGGCCCTCGAGTCGAAGGTGCCGGCCCGCGAGGGTCGCAAGGCCCGCCAGCGCGCCGCGGAGGCCGCGCGGATGTCGCCGGAGGAGATCAACACGACGCTGGTGGAGCTCGAGGAGGAGATGCTCGCCGCGGCCGACGAGCTCCGCTTCGAGTACGCGGCCAAGCTACGCGACGAGATCAAGGGCCTGAAGCGGGAGTTGGACGAGGTGCAGGCCGGGGCCTGAGGGGGGCCGTAGCCAGCGCAAGTTTCGGGCCGAGGTCTAGATCGGCGTTCAGCAGGGAAAAGGGGGGAGTGATGGAGTTGACGCGAGGGGACATCGAGCGGAGCGACTTCTCGACGGCGCGCCGGGGCTATGAGCCGGCCGCGGTCGATGCTCACCTGCGCGAGGTAGCGGCGGCCGTGGAGGGGCTCCAGGATCGCGTCGAGGAGCTTTCGGCCCGGCCGCAGACGCTGTCGCAGGCCGCGAACGAGCGCCTGGCGCGGATCCTCGAAGCGGCCGAGACGAGCGCCGCCGAGATTCGCACGGAGGCCGCCGAAGAAGCTCGCTCGCTGCTAAGCGACGCTGAGCGCGAGTCGCAGACGATCACCGAGGACGCCGAGCATCGCGCG
>JACCTJ010000196.1 GCA_013812485.1 Thermoleophilaceae bacterium | reverse complement strand
GCGGCGCGATCGCCGGGTCGACGGGGGAGTACCTGCAGTATCTCCTCCCCGGGATCCTGGTGATGTCGGTGTTGTTCACCACCGTGTACTCCGGGGTCGCCCTGACCACCGACGCCACCAAGGGAGTAGTCGACCGGTTTCGCTCGTTGCCGATCTGGCCGCCGGCCCCGCTCGTCGGCGCCGTGCTCGGCGACAGCGTGCGCTACCTGGTCGCTGCGAGCGTGACGGTCGCGCTCGGCGTGGCGCTGGGGTTCCGGCCGCAAGGCGGGCTCGGCGGAGTGCTCGCGGCGATTGCGCTCGTGGTCGTGTTCGCGTTCGGCCTGGCCTGGGTCTTCACGACCGTCGGACTGCTGATGCGCACGCCCAGCGCCGTGATGAACGGCGGCTTCATGGCCCTGTTCCCGCTGACCTTCCTGAGCAGCGCCTTTGTCGAGCCGCGGACGTTGCCGGCTTTGCTCGAGGCGTTCGTCGAGGTCAACCCGATCACCCACCTGGTAACCGCCTCGCGCGGCCTGATGGAGGGCACGGCGACGGCGGGGGAGATCGGCCTCGTGCTGGCGACGGCCGCGGCGCTGACCGCCGTGTTCGCGCCGCTGACGACGCGCCTGTACCGCAGCAAGGGGTGAGTGGCGCAGGGCTCGAGCTCTCGATCGGAGGGAGTCGCCGCCCGGCGGCTTTGGACGGTTAGCATCCGCACGCTCGACCGAACCCACCCCAGGAGGCGACATGCCGGTACAGCCGATCCCCAGCGGCTACGAGAATCCGATCCCATCGCTCTCCGTCGACGGTGCCTCCGAGGCGATCGCGTTCTACACGAAAGCCTTCGGGGCCCGAGAGCGCGCCCGCATGGACGGTCCGGAGGGCAAGATCGCCCACGCGGAGCTAGAGATCGGCGGCTCGGTGGTGATGCTCGCCGATCCTTTCCCCCAGTCCAGCTGCCGGCCACCGAAGGAGCTCGGCGGTACCAGCGTGACCGTGTTCATGTACGTCGAGGACGTCGATGCGGCCGTCGAGCGCGCAGTCGGTGCCGGGGCCACGGTCACGATGGCGGTCGACGACATGTTCTGGGGCGACCGGTGGGGCAAGATCACCGACCCGTTCGGGCACGAATGGGAGCTCGCGACCCGCAAGGAAGACCTCACGCCCGAGGAGATGCAGAAGCGTGGCGAAGAGGCGATGGCAAGCATGGGCTGAGCTCGAGGTCGGCGCCAGCACCCGCCTCGCCGACAAGCACCGCGGCGCGCTGTCCGATGCTGATTCGCCCCGCCGAGCTGAGACGCCATCCGCGCGGGACGGGTCGACCTCGCCTTCAGGCGCTGGGACCGGCCGCGGCTATTGGTCGGGACGCGGATGCGCACGGCAATCGGGCTCGTCGAGGCGACCGCGGTCGACGTGATCGCGGTCGAGGCGATCAGCGACGCTGAGGCTCGCCGAGCCGGTGCAGCCTCGCGCGAGGAGCTGCTCGCCGGACTCGCCCGCCACCCGCAGAGTCCGGTCTTTCGCGTCGGCCTGCGCTTCGCCGGCCCCGACCCGCGGATCGCCATGCGCGAGCAGGCCGACCTCTCGGACGAGGAGCATGCGCGCCTCGTCGTCCGCCTTGACCGGCTCAACCGGGCCTCGCGCCACGGCCCGTGGACCCGCGCGGCCGAGCTCGCACTCGAGCTGGGCCGCGAGATGATGGCGTTCAAGCGAGACGTCCGCAAACTAAAGGAACTCGGCCTCACGGAATCGCTCGACACCGGCTACCGCCTCTCGCCGCGGGCTCGCGCCCTCCGACGCAGGGCGTAGGCGAGAGTCATCACCCACGATGCTCGGCTTCCTTCTTCGGCAACACAGCTAACTTCGCTCCGTGAGGACCGAGCTTCGCCGAGATGCAGCCCACCGCACGGCCGGGGCGGCTCGTGGCTTCTGAAGCGATCGAGCTGCGAGGCGAGCACGTCGTGCTCCGCCCCCCCTCCGGCCCCGATGCTCTCGCCCTGCGTTCCATCCGCCTCAAGCCCGAGGTCGCGGCCTGGTGGGGTCCTCTCGAGGACGACTTCCCCTTTGGCGACGACCCCGACGCCACGCGCTTCACGATCCATCGCAACGACGCCGTGAGCGGCCTGATCCAGTACGGCGAGGAGTCCGAGGAGATGTACCGGCACGCGTGGATCGACATCTTCGTCGATCCTGACCACGGCCGACTGGGCGTGGGAACCGACGCGATCGTCACCCTCGTTCGCCACCTGACCGAGGACCGCGGGCATCACCGCGTCACGATCGATCCCGCGCTCGACAACGTGGCAGCGGTCGGCTGCTACGAGAAGGCCGGCTTTCGCCGGGTCGGGGTGATGCAGGCCGCGGAGCGCGACCCGCTGAGCGGGCGCTGGCGCGACGCGCTGATGATGGAGCTGGTGGTCATGCCGGTCGCTCGATAGCGCGTCCGAGCGGATCGCGTGGGCGGCCGCGAGGTCCTCGACGAGTACGAAGTCGCCCCACCAGCGAGACCGCGACGCCGTGCCCGCACCCGATCTCCAGCAGCCGGTCGGAGGGCTCGACGTGAGCGTGTCGACCGCGACGGCTGTGTGCGTCATCGCCGGTAAGCGGTAGCCGGAGAGGTCGTCCCGGGCCGCAGTCTGGAATGCTGCGCGCCTTCTCGGATCGGAAAAGGAGCGGAGAACCTTGAAGCTCGTGGTCGGCGTGGTGCGCCCGGAGAAGGCCAATGACGTGCTCGAAGCCCTGTACCGCGCCGAGGTGCGCGGGGTCTCCCTGAGCCGGGTCCAGGGCCACGGAGGTGAGCTCGACCGGGTCGAGACCTACCGTGGCACGACCGTACAGATGCGGCTATCCGAGAAGGTCCGCTTCGAGATCGCCGTGTCCGATCCGTTCGTCGAGCCGACGATCGACGCCCTCTGCGAGGGCGCATGCACCGGCGAGGTAGGCGACGGCAAGATCTTCGTCGTGCCGCTCGAGCGGGTCGTCCGCATCCGCACCGGCGAGAAGGACGACGGCGCCGTCACGCCGGTGAAGGAGTGACGGCCGTGGCCATCGTGGCGGCGGCGGCCGCCGAGGTGGATCCTGGCGACACGGCCTGGATGCTGATCGCCACCGCGCTCGTCCTCGTGATGACGCCCGCGCTCGGGCTCTTCTACGCGGGGCTCGTGCGCGGGAAGAACACGCTCAACACGTTCATGATGTGCGTCGCCGCGCTCGCCGTCGCCACCGTCATGTGGGCGCTCGTGGGCTACTCGATCGCCTTCGATGAGGGCAACGGGTTCATCGGCGGCCTCGGCCACGCCTTCCTGCGCGGCGTCGCCTTCGCACCCCGTGAGGACACGACGATCCCCCACCTGCTCTTCATGGCCTTCCAAGCGACCTTCTGCATCATCACGGTCGCGCTCGTATCGGGCGCCGTGGTCGAGCGAATGCGGTTCGGGCCGTTCCTCGTCTTCGCGGGGCTGTGGTCGGTGCTCGTCTACGCGGTCCTGGCGCACTGGGCCTTCGGCGGCGGCTGGCTCCAGGAGCTCGGGACTCTCGACTTCGCCGGCGGTGTGGCCGTCGAGATGGGGTCCGGCTTCTCGGCGCTGGCGGCCGCGCTGGTCGTCGGGGCGCGGAAGGACTACGGACGCCAGGCGCTCCTGCCCCACAACGCGGTCTACGTGCTCGTCGGCGCCGGGCTGCTGTGGTTCGGCTGGTTCGGCTTCAACGGCGGCAGCGGCTTCTCGACCGGGAACTCCAGCGTGCTCGCGTTCACGAACACGTTGCTGTGCCCGGCCGCCACCCTCTCGGTCTGGTTCGGGCTCGACCTGATCCGCGGCCGGCAGGTGACGGCAATCGGCGCGGCGACCGCGATCATCGTTGGCTGCGTCCTGATCACGCCGGCCGGCGGCTTCATCAGCCCCGGCTCAGCGATGCTGCTGGGTGCGCTGGGTGCGCTGCCGAGCTACGCGATCATCGTCCTGCGGCCCCGAACGAGCGTCGACGAGACGCTCGACGTGCTCGCCGCCCACGGCGCCGCGGGACTGACCGGCATCCTGTTCATCGGCTTCTTTGCGCAGGAGGTGTGGAACGGCGTCGCGGACGGGCTGCTCTACGGCAACGCGGCCCAGCTCGGCTGGCAGGCGCTGGCGGCGGTCGCCACGCCGGTGTACGCGTTCGTCGTCACGTTCGTCCTCCTCCGGGTGATCGGGCTTGTGATGCCGCTGCGGGCGACCGAGCGCGAGGAGGCGCTCGGGATGGACATCGTCCAGCACGGCGAGGAGGCCTACGCGACGGGCGAGGGAGCGATCCTGGTGACGCCGGAGGACGGGGTCAAGGTTCCCCCGCCGGTCGCCGACCCGGCGTAGCCCTAGGGCTGGGCGCGCGGAGGTTCG
>JACCTJ010000186.1 GCA_013812485.1 Thermoleophilaceae bacterium | reverse complement strand
GTGGTCCGCTTCGACGACGGGGCGATCACCACGACGCACCTCACCCGCGACGACTTCGCCGAGACCGGTGCTGAGGAGACAGACTCCGAGGGGATCGTCGACCACCTGCGCTCGGTGGACGGGACCGCGGTCGCGGTGCTCGTGCGCGACCTGCTTGCCGAGGATCGCGCCGGCCTGCGCAAGGTGAGCATGCGCGCGGTCGACGGCGAGGTCGACGTCTCCCGGATCGCTCGTGGGCACGGCGGGGGAGGGCACCTCCAGGCCGCCGGCTTCACCACCGCGCTCGAGGTGCCCGAGCTGCTCGAGCGGGTGCGCGCCGAGGTCGGCGCGCAGCGCGGATAGGGCGCCGGCGCGGCACGGCCCCCTCGATCGCCGATGGTTCCCGCCGGCGTGATCCTCTACCCGAAGCCCGCCGAGGTGACCTCTCACGACATCGTCGCGCGCGAGCGCCGGCGGTTGCGCGAGGCAGGCGGGGGTGAGCGCGTCAAGGTGGGGCACGCCGGCACGCTCGACCCCTTCGCCACCGGGCTCCTGCTCGTGCTCGTGGGGCGGGCCACGCGCGCCCAGCGCTTCCTCATGGCCCTACCCAAGCGCTACCGCGTGGTGGCGCGGCTCGGCTGGCGCTCGGACACCGGCGACCGCGACGGCCGGCTCGAGCCCACCGGCCGCGTGCCCGAGCACATCGAGCTTCCGTCGGGGGAGATCCTCCAGCGCCCGCCGGCGTACTCGGCCGTGCGAGTCGACGGCGAGCGGGCCTACCGGCGGGCCCGTCGGGGCGAGGTCGTCGAGCCGGCCGCGCGGGCGGTGACCGTCCACGACTCACACGTCCTCTGGCGCGACGGCGAGCGGGCCGAGATCGAGCTCGAGTGCTCGGCGGGGACCTACGTCCGCCAGCTCGTGGCCGACCTCGGCGACGCCTACTGCGAGCGCCTCGAGCGCACGGCCATCGGCCCCTTCCGACTCGGGGACGCCGACGCTGAGCGGATCGTTCCCGTCGCGGAGGCGCTGGCCTTCCTGCCCGAGCGCCGGCTCGATGCGGCCGAGGCCGAGCGCGTGGTCCACGGCGTGAGCCTGAGCGATCCGGGAGAGCTCCGCGACGGCTTTCTGCGCCTGACTCACAGCGACCGGCTTGTCGCGGTGGCCGAGCCGCGCGACAGCGCGCTGAAGCCCCTGGTGGTGTTCGCCTCGTGAGGGTCACCTCGCTTCCCGAGGCCGAGCCACGGGCGCGCCGGGTCGCGGTCGGCACCTTCGACGGTGTCCACCTCGGTCACCGCGAGGTCATCGACGGCGCCGACACGGTGCTCACCTTCGACCCCCATCCGCTCCAGGTCGTCCATCCCGAGGCCACACCGAAGCTGCTCGACTCCTTTCCCATCAAGCGCGACCTGATCGCCTCGCGGGGGGTCGAGGAGCTCGTGGTCATTCCCTTCGACCGGGAGTTCGCCGCGCGCAGTCACGACGAGTTCGTCGAGGACGTCCTGATCGCGCGGCTCGGGGCGGAGCGCGTCGCCGTGGGGGAGAACTTCCGCTTCGGGCGCGCCGCCCGCGGCGACGCAGAGTACCTGCGCTCGCGGGACGAGTTCGAGACGCGCGTCGTCTCCCTGATCGAGGTCGACGGGGAGACTGTGTCCTCGAGCCACATCCGCGCCCTGGTGGCCGCCGGAGACGTAGGCGCGGCCACGCGGTTTCTGGGCGCCCCCTTCGCCCTCGAGGGCGAGGTGGTGAGCGGAGACCGCCGCGGCCGCGAGCTAGGCATGCCCACGGCCAATCTCGTCCCCGACGACCGCGTCGTCATCCCCGGGCATGGCGTCTACGCGGCCACCGTGGACGGCCGCCCGGCGGCGGTGAACGTCGGCGTGCGCCCGACCTTCGAGACCGGCCGGGGCGTCCTCGTCGAGGCGCATCTGATCGACTTCGAGGCCGATCTCTACGGCCAGACCATCCGCATCACCTTTCTCGAGCGCCTACGCGGTGAGCGCCGATTCGACTCGATCGAGGGTCTCGTCGAGCAGATGCGGGCCGACGTCGAGCAGGCCCGCCGGGCCTGTGCTGCTGCTAGCGTGTCGCCGCCGTGACCGTGACCGTCGACAGAAAGCGCGAGATCGCCGAGCGCTTCGGCAAGTCCGTCGAGGACACCGGCTCGACCGAGGTCCAGGTCGCCCTCCTGACCGAGCGCATCAACGGCCTCACCGAGCATCTGCGCGAGCACAAGAAGGACCACCACTCGCGCCGCGGGCTGCTCATGCTCGTCGGCCAGCGCCGCCGGTTGCTGAACTACCTGCGCCGTCGCGATCTCGATCGCTACCGCACGCTGATCGGCGAGCTCGGCCTGCGCCGATGATCGAGCCGGGCACGCGGGCGCCTGACTTCTCGCTGCCCGACCAGGACGGAGACGAGGTATCGCTCGCCTCGCTGCGCGGCAGCACGGTCGTCCTCGTCTTCTACCCGCTCGACTTCTCCCCGGTCTGCACCGACCAGCTCAATGTCTACCAGGAGATCCTGCCCGAGCTCGAGGAAGAGGACGTGCGCATGTACGGGGTCTCCGTCGACTCGTCGTTCTCCCACAAGGCCTTCCAGCGTGAGCTCGGAGTGTCGATCCCGCTGCTCGCCGACTTCCATCCCAAGGCCCAGGTGACGAAGCTCTTCGGGGTCTACAACGAAGAGCGGGGAGTCGCCCAGCGCGCCCTGGTGATGATCGCCCCCGACGGCGTCGTGCGATGGTCGTACGTCTCCCAGGGCCCACTCGAGATCCCCGGCGCCAACCTGATCTTCGACGCGCTCGAGCAGGCCGCGGCCGCCTGAGGCGGGCCTTCGCCGGCGCGCGCCCCGTTGGCCGATCTACGCAGCGCTCCGCCGCCCGAGATCGGGGGGGGCGACCACGTGCGCGGACCGCCCGGCGCTCCGCTCGTGATCGAGTACGCCGACTACGAGTGTCCCTACTGCGCGCGTGCCGACGCGATGCTCGAGGCCCTCGCGGTGCGGCGGGTCTTTCGCCACTTCCCGGTGCCCTCGAAACACCCGCGGGCGCGCGTGCTCGCGGCCGCGGCCGAGGCGGCCGCGCTTCAGGACCGCTTCTGGGAGATGCACGAAGCCCTGTTCGCCGATCAGGGCCGAATCGACGACCCGCACCTGTGGGAGCGGGCCCGCCGGCTCGGGCTCGACCTCGAGCGCTTCGAGCGCGACCGCCGCTGCGAGTCGGTGGCCGCGCGGGTGGCGCGGGACTTCCGCTCGGGCGTGCGCGCGGGCGTCGTGACCACGCCGACGCTGTTCTTCGACGAGGTCGCGCACCCGGGCGTCCCGGGCCCGGAGCTGGTCGCGCGGCTCGCTCGAGGCTGAGCAACCCGTTGCTAGCATCGCCCGAGATCAGTCAAGGGATCAGACAAGAGAAGGCCGCCAACCGGAGGCGGCGCGAAAGGAACACATGACAACCGAAGTACGCCCCCAGGGGCACTCCGTCTCGGTCACCGTCGGCGGCGCCGACATCACCCTCGAGA
>JACCTJ010000184.1 GCA_013812485.1 Thermoleophilaceae bacterium | reverse complement strand
CCCGGCAACGGCTCCGGACCCTCGCTCGCCCCCGACACCGGCGAGAGCGTCGTCGAGGAAGCCGAGCACGGCGCCGCCGCGGAGGAGGAGGGGACCAGAGCGGCCGAGGCGGCGAGTCGCGAGGGCGGCTCGGCGACGACCGCCGATCTCGCGACCGGCGCGCCGACCCACGCCCCGCCGGCCGCCGACCTGATCGACGTGATGCTCCCGCAGCTTGGTGAGTCGGTGGCCGAGGGCACGGTGCTCGAATGGCTCAGGGCCGTCGGTGACGCCGTCGAAGCCGACGAGACCGTCGTCGAGATCTCGACCGACAAGGTCGACGCCGAGGTTCCTGCTCCGGCCGCGGGCACGATCGCCGAGATCCTCGTCGATGTCGACGAGACGGTGGCCATCGGCACGGTGCTGTGCCGGATCGCGGTGGGCGAGGGGGCCCCCGCAGCTCCCCCGACCCTCGCGCCGAGCGAGCCCTCGGCGGCAGGGCGCCCGCCGGCCGATGCACCCCCTGACCCGGTCGACGGCGAGGCCGACGCCACCCCCGTGGCCCGGCGGATCGCCGGCGCTCACGGGATCGACCTCGGCAGCGTCCCGGGCACCGGCCCGCGCGGGCGGGCGAACAAGACCGACGTGCTCGCCGCCGTCGAGGCCAACGGGTCCGGCGCCGCCGCGCCCGCGGTCGACGCGAAGGCCACCAGCCCTGGAGCCGAGATCGGCGCCGCCGACGCCGCGCCGCCGCCCCCGACCCCGGCGGCCCGGCCCGAGGCCAACCACCGTCCCATCCGCGGGCCCGCGGCCACGCTCGCGCGGTTCATGAACGAGAGCCGCTCGATTCCCACCGCCACCAGCTTTCGCACGCTCTCCGTCGACACTCTCGACGCCCGGCGCCGCGCCCTCAAGGCCGCCGGGCGAAAGCTCTCCTTCACCCACCTGATCGCCTGGGCCATCGTCGAGGCCGCGCGCGAGATGCCGGTCATGGCCCACGCCTACGCCGAGGAGAACGGCAAGCCCCAGCTCGTCGAGCCGGCGGGCCTCGACCTGGGACTCGCCGTCGACGTGGAGAAGCGTGACGGCTCGCGCGCTTTGGTCACTCCGGTGGTCCAAGATGCGGGCTCGCTCGATCTCCAGGGCTTCGTCGCCCGCTACGACGAGCTCGTCGCCGGCGCCCGCGACGGCACGCTGTCTCCGGCGGCCTACTCGGGTGCCAACATCACCCTCACCAACCCCGGTGGGATCGGGACCGTGGCGTCGGTGCCGCGCCTGATGGTGGGCCAGGGCACGATCATCGCCACGGGGGCCATCGGCTACCCCGTCGGCTTCGAGAAGGTCGACACCGACCGCCTGCGCGAGCTCGGCGTCTCGAAGACGATGACCATGACCAGCACCTACGACCACCGGGTCATCCAGGGCGCGCAGTCCGGCGCCTTCCTCAAGCGCATCGACGAGCTGCTCGCCGGCGGCGACGGCTTCTACGAGGCTGTGTTCAGCGCCCTGGGCGCCGCCGGGCCGGGAACCGAGGAGGGGGTCTCCGCGCCGGTCACCGACGGCGCCGGCGCGGGCCCTATCACCTCCGCCGAGCCCGTCGCCTCCCCGATCACCCCCGGCGCCGGCGAAGGGCCCGACCTGGGGATGCTCCAAGCCGTCCAGGCCGCGACCTCCGTGGTCAAGGCCCACCGCATGCACGGCCACCTGTGGGCTCGCCTCGACCCGCTCGGCTCCGAGCCCGAGGGCGACCCCGCGCTCGACCCGCGCAACGTCCACCTCACCCCCGAGCTCATGCGCGCGATCCCGGCCTCCGTGCTGCGCGTGGCCGTCCCCGGCGAGACCTTCGGCGAGGCGCTGCCCCATCTCCAGGAGATCTACTGCGGCACGATCGCCTACGAGTTCGAGCACATCTCGAACCACGACGAGCGCGTGTGGCTGCGCCAGACGGTCGAGTCGGGCGAGCACCGCCGGGCGCTCTCGCCGGAGGAGAAGTGCACCCAGCTCGAGCGGTTGACCCAAGTCGAGGCGCTCGAGAACTACCTGCACAAGGCGTTCCTGGGCCGCAAGCAGTTCTCGATCGAGGGACTCGACACGCTCGTGCCGATGCTCGACGAGACGATCGAGCTGGCGGCACTCGCCGGTGCGCGCGAGGTCGTCCTCGGGATGGCCCACCGAGGCCGGCTCAACGTCCTCGCCCACGCGGTCGGGCGTCCCTACGAGTCGATCCTCGTCGAGTTCGAGGGCGAGCAGTCGCCCGAGGCCGGGACCGCGATGCCCGAGGGCGGGACCGGCGACGTCAAGTATCACCACGGCGCCTCGGGCACCTATCGCACCAAGGACGGCCGTGGCATCACCGTCACCCTGTCGCCCAACCCGAGCCACCTCGAGTACGTCGACCCGGTGGTCGAGGGACGCGCCCGGGCCGACCAGTCGAGCCGCAAGGGCCGCGACCTGCACCACGACCCCACGCTCGTGCTGCCGGTGCTGATCCATGGCGACGCCGCGTTCCCCGGTCAGGGCGTCGTCGCCGAGACCCTCAACCTCCAGAGCCTGCGCGGCTACTCGACCGGCGGCACGATCCACATCATCACCAACAACCAGCTCGGCTTCACCACCGAGCCCTCCGAGGCTCGCTCCACGCGCTACGCCTCGGACCTGGCCAAGGGCTTCGACGTGCCGATCATCCACGTCAACGCCGACGACGTCGAGGGCTGCGTCGCCGCGGTGCGGCTGGCCATGGCCTATCGCGACCGCTTCCGCCGCAACGCGCTGATCGACCTCGTCGGCTATCGCCGCTTCGGCCACAACGAGACCGACGAGCCGGCCTACACGCAACCCCGCATGTACGCCCGGGTCAAGGAGCACGCGCCCGTGCGCTCGCTCTACGCCGACCGCCTCGCCGACGAGGGCGTGGTCAGCGACGAGGAGGTGGAGGAGCTCGTGCGGCGCGCCCAGGCGCGCCTGGCCGACGCCCACGCGGAGCTCAAGGAGGCAATGGCGCGCGAGGACGACACGGGCGAGTTCGAGCTCGATCGCGGTCCGAGCACCGAGCCGCGCACCGCGGTCGGCGAGGACGCGCTGCGCTCGCTCAACGAGCAGCTCCTGAAGGTGCCCGAGGGCTTCGAGATCCACCGCAAGCTCAAGCCGCAGCTCGATCGCCGGCGCAAGGCACTCGGGCCGGAGGGCGGCATCGACTGGGCCCAGGCCGAGGAGCTCGCGCTTGCGTCGTTGCTGTGTCAGGGGGTGCCGGTGCGGCTCACCGGCCAGGACTCCGAGCGCGGCACCTTCAGCCAGCGTCACCTCGTCCTCCACGACGCCAAGACCGGCGAGGAGCACACGCCGATTCAGCGCCTGGCCAAGGCGGCCGCGCCGTTCGAGCTCCACAACAGCCCTCTGTCGGAGGCCGGCTGTCTCGGCTTCGAGTACGGCTACAGCGCGCAGGCGCCCGAGGCGCTCGTCCTCTGGGAGGCCCAGTTCGGCGACTTTGTCAACTCCGCCCAGGTCATCGTCGACCAGTTCATCGTCTCCGGGCTGGCCAAGTGGGGGCAAACCACGCGCCTCACGCTGTTGCTGCCCCACGGCTACGAGGGCTCGGGCCCCGAGCATTCGAGCGCGCGGCTAGAGCGCTTCATCGCGCTCGGCGCGGAGGGCAACATCCGCGTCGCCAACCCGACGACGCCGGGCCAGTACTTCCACCTGCTGCGCCGCCAGGCCCTCGTAGCCAAGCAGCGCCCGCTAATCGTGATGACGCCCAAGAGCCTGCTGCGCCACGCGGCGGCGACCTCGACCGTCGAGGAACTGGCGGGCGGCTCCTTCCAGCCCGTGCTCGACGATCCCACCCTACCCGCCGGGCGCGAAGAGGTCACCCGCCTCGTGCTGTGCTCGGGCAAGCTCTTCTACGACCTCTCCGGCCATACGGCGCGCCCCGACGCCAGGCACGTCGCCCTCGGGCGCGTCGAGCTCCTCTATCCGTTCGCCGAGGACGAGGTCCGGGAGATCATCCGCGGCTACCCGAACCTCGAGCGCGTGGTCTGGGCCCAGGAGGAGCCCCGCAACATGGGCGCGCGGGCGGTCATGGAGTCGCGCCTCCTGTGGATCCTCACCGACGCGGGAATCGACTACGAGTACGTCGGGCGACCCCACCGCGCCAGCCCGGGCGAAGGTTATTCGCCGGCCCACAAGGCCGAGCAGGCGCGGGTCCTTCGGGAGGCACTCGATGTCGCGGAGGTGGAGTGCGAGGAGACCGCACCGTCCGACGGGTCGCGGGTATCCACAAGCCCCAACGACGGCGCTACGACCCAGACCGAGAGCGCCGAGGTCTAGGCGCCCCGAGCCGACCGCCAGGCGGGTGAGGCCAGGCGAGCCGGAACGCGCTAGTTCGGGAAGCTGCCGAGCGGCGGGCCGAGGACCTCGACCCGCGGCCGGTTGAATGGTACCCGGAAGCGTTGGAGAGTGAAGACCCCGCTCTTGCGCGTCTTCGTGCTGCGCACCGCCCGGTACTCGACCCGAAGCTCGTCCGAACGGGCCTCGAGAGCTGGCGACGTTCGGATATTCGGATCGCCGGAATCGGCCTGTTTGTCGGTGCTGTGCATGGGCCCATCGAGGCGGACCGGCGGCCGGCCGGAACCCGACCGTCAGGGAGGGCGCGGCAGGGAGCCCGAAGGGCGTGAAGCGAGGGCGGCGGTCTGCCAGCGTGCGGCCCCGTACCAGCACCGGCCAGACAGGTATGTAGTTGTGGGCGGCTGCGCGCCTGCGGTGTGGCGGAGGTGTACTGCCTTCAGTAACGGTTACCTAACAGCCACACTGAACGTGCACGATGTCGACGCCGTCGAGGCGTGCGGGATCTCCGACCGCCGCGGAGAGTGCCTGCTCCTCCTCAGCCACGAGCGAGCTCTCCCCGGCGATAAGTGCGCGTGTGTCGTAGTAGTCGTCTTGACCGTGCGCGGCGGCCAGGGCGTCCCAATAGGCGCGGTTGGCCGCGTGGTCCGCAGCAGTGCTCATGCCTGCGACTGTAATGCCACCTGACTGGGGGCTCCCAGCAACGCCCGGAGGGCGCCGTGAGGGCCGCAACCGCGGGGGTTCACGGAAGCTCTCATTGTCCAACGCCTCCCCTCAGCGTTTCTCGCCCGCGCCGTTCAAAGGTTCGGAGAGGTCGAGGTTCTGAGGTTGCTCCGGAAGCGCGGCCACCATCCCAGCGTCTGTGGTCTCGACTTCGCGTCCCACTATCTCGACGTTGAAGTCAGACATCCAGGCTTCGCCTTCGCCGACGAGGAGAACGCCGAGGGCAATCGCCCGCGCTTCATCTGGAACGTCGAGCACCACCTCGTAGTGGTCCCAGTCGGTCGTTCCGGCAACAGGGCGCCCGGCCATGTTGTCGAATGCGAGCATCCCGCCGCCGGGCCCATCGACGCGCATCCAGAGCCCAACCCTGTCCTCGACGCCCTCGCATTTGAGCGCTCCTGAGAAACGGACCCGCTGCTCTGAGAAGTGCTCGGCCGAGAACGTCTGCATGAGTGTGCCGAACCCGTCGGTCCGCGAGACGGACCGCAGCTCGGCCGCTGGTTGCCCCTCATACGTCGTTTCGTCTGCGATCGCGTGCTCGTACTGCGAAGGGTGACTGCCTGCCATGTGCCATCCCGTTTTCATGGTCTGCCTCCTCGGTCGTTGGAGTTGCTGGTCCTGTTCCACCATGCGGCGGAGCTCCGCGCGGGCGTTGTGCAACGTGCGTTTGACGGTTCCCTCGCTGACGTGAAGGCGACCTGCGATCGCGCGCACGGAGAGGTCGCCGTAGTAGTGGAGGGCGACGATTTGACCCTGTCGCGGAGAAAGCCGTCCAATCGCGAATTCGAGGGGTCCCGGAAGGCTCGAAGGCGATGGCACCTGAAAGACGTCCGAGGGATCGCTTGAGCGATCCCTGGCGACCTGCTCGAGTGCGCGATCCTCGGCGCGGATTCTGCGCCACCGCGATCGGGCGAGATTTGTCGCCGCTGCCTTCATCCACGGCTCAAGGAAGCGAATCTGCTCCCCGCGGACGTCCAGCTGCCACGCGCGTATTAGCGCTTCCTGGACTACATCCTCGGCGGCGACCCGCTCGGAAAAGCTGCCACGGAGCCGCGCGACCAAGCCCGCGAATGAGTCGCGCAGATACTGCTCGAAACGGAGGTCGTCATCGGTGGCCATAATCGCGTTGTTGGTTGTCTAGGTGACGCATGGGGACGTTCGAAAGGTTGAGTCCCGACACCCCTGCTCGGCCAGATGCGTCACATAGCTGTGGCGCAGGCAGTGCGGCGTCAGCAGCTCGTCGAGCCCCGCCTCGGCGCGGATGTCCGCGAAGCGCTTATTGACGTAGGCGGTCGCGATCCGGGTGCCGCGCTCGGTCAAAAACATCGCGGGGTGCTCCAGGCAGCCAAGGCACGGCCGCACCTCGGTCAAATACTGCTCCACGACCTCGACCGCCCAGTCAAAGACCGTCAGCACCGTGCGGCGCTGCGGACCGCCGCCGCGCTTTTTGACTTCCCGTAGCGCACATGGACCTGACCACAACCGCGAAACTCGGCAGCTTCGCGGCGGGCCTGAAGTCGCAGACGGTCGAGCTTCGCGACCTCCGCGCGGCGCAACCCCCACGCGAACTTCACCTTGAACAGCGCACTGATCGCGCCACGGCTGCAGCGCCCCTTGCGCCCCCGGCGGTGCGCGACCGCGATCCGCGCATCGCACGCCGCAAAGAACGCCTCGAGCTCGTCGACCGTCAACGGCCGTCGGCGCGGATCGCCCTCGAACTCGTCGAGGTGCGCGACGAGGTTGCGCTCCCCGAACAGCTGCCCGGGGCCGCGGCCGAACTCTCGCTCGCAGATCACCGACCACGGATAGCGCCGGTCACACGCGTACTCGGAGAACCCCTTCAGCCGCTGCTGGTAGGCGCCCAACGTCGAGCGCGCCAGCCGCTGCGGTCGCGTCAGCAAATCCTCGAAGTACTCATCCGCATGCGACGCCCGCCACTCCCACGGCCAACACCCCACCTGCTCCACGAACGACCGCACCCCGGTCTCGTTGGCGCGGATCGACTTCGGCTTCAGATAGCGCGCCGTCTGCTGGCTGCGCCAGCCGCCCAGCATCGCCTCAAACAACGCCAGCTCGAGGTGCAGCGGACGCACCCCGACACCGAACACGCGCGCCAGCGCCCCGTCCACGTCCTCCGGCGAGTACACCCCATGCTGGCTCAGCAGGCTCTGCATCCACCGCGACTAGATCGCATCAGCTGCGAAACCACCAGTCGGCGATCAGGAATAGGCCGCACCTTCGGAGGAATTCCTCCGAAGGTGCCAGCCCACAACGACACCGGTAGCCGCCAGGATGTCCGCACTTACCGCACCCAGCCGCTCGCATCTAACGCGAACACTGACACTTCACGCCGTAGCCCTTGAACTCCTGGTTCGAGTACTCGATGTGGGGGTTGTTGGCGCGCACGCTGGAGTCGCTCAGCCCGGCCAGGAGCTTGGCCTGCTGGGGCCTTGAGGGGCTCGCGGGCCACGGAGTCGGCCAGGCCGTCGGAGGTGATCGAGCCGCCCACGAACTCCGTGGCGACCGGTCCGCCCGGCTGCGGCTGCCCGGGCTGGCGACCAGAGGGAGTGACCTGCCCGGCGAAGAAGGTGTGGATATCGCCGGTGAGAAAGGCGATGTCCTTGACCTTCCGCCGGCGCGCGGAGTCGAGGATGTCCTGCTGCTCAGCCTTGTAGCCATCCCACTGATCCGGATTGATCGGATTTCCCGCCGGCGCGTCGAGCGCCATGAACCTGGTTGCCGACCACCTTCCAGGCCGCCGAGGAGTCGTCGAGGGAATCCTTGAGCCACCGCCGCTGAGCCGATCCGAGCATGGTGCGGTCCTTCTGGAAGGCTCGGGGCAGTTCGTTCGCCACGCCGAACTGGTCGTTACAGGGGTTGGTCGTCGCGGTACTGGCGCTCGTCAAGGAGGAGCAGCTCCGCGTTGCCGCCAAGCCGGAGCTTGCCGTAGATGCGGTCGGGCTGGGAGCGGCTGCGGATCCGCGGCATGGCCTCGAAGAAGGCTCGGTAGCCGTTGGCCCGGCGAGCGCTGAAGCGCAGGTCGCGGTCGTCGGTGGCCTCGCCGGGCTTGTCGCGCGCGTAGTTGTCCTCGACCTCGTGGTCGTCCCAGATCGCGATCATCGGGAACTGGCGGCGCAGCTCGAGCAGCCGCTGGTCGGTGTGGTAAAGCGCGTACTTCTCGCGGTACTCCGGAAGCGTCTGGACCTCGGAGTCCTTGTTGACCCCGGTCGTGTCCTTGCGCACTCCGCCCGCGTCGTAGAACGCGCGCTCGTAGATGTAGTCGCCGAGCATGACGAGCATGTCGAGGTTGGGCTCGGCCGCCAGCGCGGCGTGGGCGTTGAAGAAGCCCGCCTCGTAGGCCTGGCAGCTGAAGAACCCGATGCGCACGGGCTCGCGCGAATCGGCGGGGCGCGCGGTGCGAAAGCGGCCGACCGGTGAGTTCTGCTCGCACGTGTAGAAGCGATAGAAGTACTGCTCGCCCGGCTTCAGGGCGGCGGTCTGCGCGCGGTGGTGCACTGCGAACGCCGCGTCGGAGGTCGCTGCGACGTCCTTGCGGTAGATCACGTTGGCGAACTCGGGGTCGGGGCTGATCTCCACCTGCAGGCGTGCTGTCTGCTGCAGCCCGTCGAGCTTCGTCCACAGGGTGATGGCGTCCGTGGCCTGCTGGCCCGAGGCGACGCTCTGGGTGAAGTTCGCGCCGCGGGCCAGGGGGAGAGCCGACTGGGCGGAGCGG
>JACCTJ010000149.1 GCA_013812485.1 Thermoleophilaceae bacterium | reverse complement strand
CCGCGTGACGACCGAGGATCCCGAGAACGAGTTCATCCCCGACTACGGGCGCATCATCGCCAAGCGCGAGGCCACGGGCTTCGGCATCCGCCTGGACGGCGGCACGTCGCATGTCGGCGCCGTGGTCACGCCGTCCTATGACTCGCTGCTCGAGAAGATCACCGCGTGGGCGCCGACCCCGGAGGAGGTGGTGGCGCGGATGAGCCGAGCGCTGCGCGAGTACCGCATCCGCGGGGTCAAGACCAACCTTCTCTTCCTCAACGCGCTGATTACCCACCCGTGCTTCCGGACCGGCGAGGTCACGACGCGGTTCGTCGACGACACCCCCGAGCTGTTTGAGTTTGCGCCGCGCCAGGATCGGGGCACCCGGCTGCTCGCCTTCGTCGGGGAGGTGCTGGTCAACGGCAACCCTGAGGTGGAAGGCCAGCCAGACCCCGGGCCGCTCCCGGCCGCGCCGCTGCCCGACGTGCCCCACCGCAAGCGCTTGGAGCCGGGCACGCGCGGTCTCCTGAAAGAGCTCGGTCCCGAGGGCTTCGCGCGCTGGATGCGTGACCAGGATCGCCTGCTGCTCACCGACACCAGCTTCCGAGACGCCCACCAGTCGCTTCTGGCCACGCGTGTACGCACCCATGACCTCCTGCGCATCGCCCCGATATACGCGCGGCAACTGGACGGGCTCCTGTCGCTCGAGTGCTGGGGCGGCGCGACCTTCGACGTGGCCATGCGCTTTCTGAAGGAGGATCCCTGGGATCGGCTCGCCGGCATGCGCGAGCGAGTCCCGAACATCCTCCTCCAGATGCTGCTGCGCTCCTCCAACGCGGTCGGCTACACGAACTATCCGGACAACGTGGTGAGCTTCTTCGTCGCCCGGGCCGCGGAGTCCGGGGTCGACCTCTTCCGCGTGTTCGACTCGCTGAACTGGGTCGAGAACATGCGCGTGGCCATGGACGCGGTGCTGGAGTCAGGCGCCATCTGCGAGGCGGCGATCTGCTACACCGGCGACATCCTCGATCCGGCGAGGTCGAAGTACGACCTCGGCTACTACGTCGGCCTTGCCCGCGAGCTCGAGGCGGCCGGCGCGCACGTGCTGGGGATCAAGGACATGGCCGGCCTCCTGAAGCCCGAGGCGGCCCGGCGCCTGGTGCGGGCGCTGCGGGAGGAGGTGGGCATCCCGATCCATTTCCACACCCACGACACGAGTGGCGCTTCCGCGGCCAGCGTGCTCGCGGCGGCCGAGGCCGGTGTGGATGCGGTCGACGCCGCGATGGACCCCATGAGCGGCCTCACCTCGCAGCCCAACCTGGGAGCGATCGTGGAGGCTCTGCGCCACACCGAGCGCGACACCGGCCTGCCGCGCGAGCCGCTGGACCAGGCCGCGGCCTACTGGGAGACCGTGCGCACCTACTACGCCGGATTTGAGAGCCCGATCCGAGCCGGCGCCTCGGAGGTCTACGAGCACGAGATGCCCGGCGGCCAGTACACGAACCTACGCCAACAGGCGCAGGCGCTCGGCATCGCGGACAGGTGGCCCGAGGTGTCGCGGGCGTACGCGGAGGTGAACCAGATGCTCGGCGACATCGTCAAGGTCACGCCGACCTCAAAGGCGGTGGGCGACCTCGCGGTGCTCATGGTGACCAACGACCTCAGCGCCGACGACGTGCTCGACCCGGCCCAGGAGATCGCCTTCCCGGAGTCGATCGTCGAGTACTTCCACGGCGACGTCGGCCAGCCCCCGGGAGGCTTCCCCGAGGAACTGCAGCGCAAGGTGCTGAAGGGTCGCGAGCCCCTGAGCGTCCGGCCGGGCAAGGAGCTCGCGCCGGTCGACCTCGAGGAGACGCGCGACGAGCTGCAACGCGAGGTGGATCGCCCGGTCAGCGACGACGAGCTCGCCTCCTACCTCATGTACCCGGAGGTGTTCGTCGAATTCGCCGGCTTTCAGAGTCGGCACGGCGACGTGAGCGTGCTTCCGACGCCCGTCTTCTTCTGGGGCCTCCGCGAGGACGAGGAGCTCGCGCTCGAGATCGAGCAGGGCATCGTGCTCATCGTCCGCTTCCTGGCCGTGGGCGAGCCCGACCCCGACGGCCTGTGCTCGATCTTCTTCGAGCTGAACGGCCAGCCGCGCGAGGTGAAGGTGCGGGACCGCAGCCTGGCGAGCGCACCGTCCCGGCGCGAGGCCGACCCCGAGGACCCGAGCCACGTCGCCGCGCCCATGCGGGGCATGGTCGTCTCGCTCTCGGTCGCGGCGGGCCAGCGGGTGGCGCGGGGCGACCGCCTGGCCTCCATCGAGGCGATGAAGATGGAGACGGCGGTCTTCGCCGAGATCGACGGCGTGGTCGAGGAGGTTGTGGCCGCGGTCGGAACGCACGTGGACGCCGAGGACCTTCTGCTTGTGGTGAAGGCGGCCGGCGAGGACAGTGACGCGGGCGAGGACAGTGACGCGGGCGAGGACAGTGACGCTGACGAGAACACCGACGCTGACGAGAACACCGACGCTGACGCCGACACCGACGCTGACGCCGACACCGACGCCGACGACTGATCCGGCGTCGGGGCGCCTGCCCCGGGCGGCTATCCGGCCGAGCCGGCCCCGGCCGAGGAGCTGGTCGCGAGGATCCGCGGACGCGAGCGTGTCGAGCTGGTGTGGTCATCGTCCACCCGATCCACTGCCCCCGATCCGCCGGTCGGGAAGGCGA